>JAHFFU010000069.1 GCA_023247835.1 Candidatus Bathyarchaeota archaeon | reverse complement strand
CGCCTCCGCCGCAGAGCTTGTTTCGTGGCATCCTATCTTTCTCGAGTAAGAGGGTCTTCAATCCCAGCTGGGCTGCCGTTCTAGCAGCTGACGCCCCCGCCGGACCGGCCCCAACCACGATTAGGTCATACATGCAAATCCTGACTCGACGTTTCTGCAACAGGTTGCAAAATGGACACTTGATTTAAGAGATTTCCTGAACCTCGCCGGAAGGTTCTATTGCGTCAACATACGAAAGCGGCAGGGTGCTGTCGCCCCTCGAGGGATGTTGTCAATCTCCGAACAACGGGTGAGACACCCCCAAGCCTATTTCGATAGCGCCGGAGATTCCAGATCTCGAGTTTAGCTCCGAATGGTCGGACGCAACTGGAAGACGTACTATTTGCCTACGCGTTTGAACAGTCTTTCCCAAGGGGTAGCATTGCAATGGGAGATAGAGAAGGCTAGCCGTAGTCTCGAATCGGTGCGGCTAAGACAGCTAGAACCTCAAGGATTAAAATGAGCCATGTGCACTGAGGCTCCCCGTCACTGTAGTGATTGGCCATGCGAAAGCGTCTCGTCTTGATGGGACTCGTCGCGGTGGCAATTTGTAGGTTGTCGCGCAGGAAGAGACTTGGCGGATACCTCATAGCGGGCGGAGGCCTACTAGGAATAGTCGTTTCACTCGCCATGCAGAAATCTGATTACGACCCTACCTTTTTCGGAATCGCTAGCCTGTCAATTCTTGCGGCAATCGGAGGAATCTCGTTGATTTTGAAATCATTACCCAAGGATGAGCCGGCACAGTAGTTTCAACGGTAATTATCCGTTTTCCTCAATCTTGAAAAATATATGCACTCCCACTTCGGAAGGTACTTTGAAAGATGACATGACACGATTTATGGAGTTAGTACCTTTGATTGGTTTTAGTGGCCGTACCGATGAGGGTCTCTATCGAACGTCTGCTTGCATTGGGCCGAGCAGAAGTAGAATTCCTTACCATCATGTGCTGATTTCATTTGAGTCTTCGTCTCGTCCACCATCATGCCGCATACGGGATCTTTTTGCATGCATTCACCTCCTCAAGGTTTTCTTTAAGGTCGAAATCTGTTCAACAACAGCGAATTGCTCACTACTGTGACCGAGCTCGTGGCCATCGCCCCTGCCGCCAGGAAAGGAAGGAAGTCGTAGACGCCTGGTCCTAGAAATGGGACGAGGGCGCCTGCTGCGATGGGAATTAGCCCAACGTTATAGCAGAACGCCCAGAATAGGTTCTGCTTGATCTTCCTCACCGTAGCCTTACTCAACTTGATTGCGGTCACAACATCCCGCAAGCTGTCTCTGATCAAAACTATGCCACCAGTCTCCACGGCAACGTCCGTTCCGCTTCCTATTGCGATGCCGACGTTCGCAGCAGCCAATGCTGGAGCATCATTTATGCCGTCTCCAACCATGCCGACTATCATGCCTTCATTCTGGAGTTCTTTGATGATCTCTTCCTTCTGCTCAGGTAGAACATCGGCGATTACTCGGTTGATGCCGAGCTTTTCTGAAATTGCTTTTGCTGTTCTCGAGTTATCTCCTGTCAACATCACGACCTTAATCTTCATCTGTTGTAGTTTTGTGACAGCTTCTTGCGCATCTTCCTTCAGCGTGTCGGCTAGGCCGATGATCCCGAAAGGCTCCTTTTCAGAAGCGAGGATCATTACGGTTTTTCCTTTGGCCTCAAGTTCCGTTATCCCCGTCTCAGCAGTCCGCAGATCCACATTTCGTTGTGCCATGAGTTTGCGATTGCCTAGAAGCCAAGTCTCACCGTCGTACTCGACTACGACGCCCTTTCCCGGAACGGCTTTGAATGAGCTGGCCTCGGGGATGTTGAGGCCTTTAAGCTCGGCGGCATGCAACACTGCTCGTCCTAAGGGGTGTTCCGATCCTCTCTCAGCAATGGCGGCGAGTAGAAGTACTTCCTCTTCCGAATGGCCCCCGTCGGGTACAATATCAGTCACAGAAGGTTTGCCCCGTGTCAATGTTCCTGTCTTGTCGAAGACTACTACCTGAAGTTTGTGAGTCGTCTCGAGATACTCGCCGCCCTTGATGAGTATTCCATTCTGCGCGGCCTTTGCTGTTCCGACGAGAATCGCCGCAGGTGTAGCTATTCCAAGAGCGCAGGGACAGGCGATGATGATCACAGAAACAAATGCTAGAAGCGCAAAGTTCAGCGGTAAACCTCCGAAGAGGTACCAACCTGTCGCTGCTCCAGATGCGATGAGGATGACTGCGGGCACGAAGTAGGCCGACACTCTGTCAGCCAACCGTTGGATTGGAGCTCTTGCCATCTGAGCCTCTTCCACAAGCCGCACTATCTTTGACAGGACAGTATCTGCACCAACCTTCGACGCACGTATTTTGAGAAGGCCGGATGTGTTAATGGTTGCACCAATCACTTCATCGCCATCACTCTTCTCAACCGGTATACTTTCTCCTGTGATGGCTGATTGGTCGACTGCAGAGTTGCCTTCCATCACAATACCGTCAACAGGTATCCTTTCGCCAGGTCGGATTAGCAGAACATCTCCCGCATTGATAGACTCAACCGGTACCTCGATTTCAGCACCATCCCGGATCACATGCGCCATTCTAGGCTGGAGATCTAGGAGCTTTCGCACAGATTCAGACGCCTTCCCCTTCGTGATGTGTTCAAGCAAATTACCAAGCAGAATTAGAGTGACGATGATAGCGGCGGTCTCGAAGTAGGCCCCACTTACAGGGAAGGCCGACGGAAAGAATGTAACGACAGTACTGTAAGCCCAGGCTGCAGTTGTTCCGATGGCAATGAGCAAGTCCATGTTTCCCATGCGATTTCTAATCGCATCGTAAGACCCTCTGTAGAACCTCCATCCAACCACGAATTGAACGGGCGTTTCGAGTAGAAAGAGGACATAGTTGTTGATGCTCGCAGGCAGGACCGACACCCACGTGAAAAAAGCCGTCGGTATTGTAAGCAAAATGCCCGCAATGACAAGGCGCTTAAGGCGTTTGATCTCAACTTCTGGCTTCTCGAAGGTCTGAGCGCAGGTCTCACTGCAAAAATACCATTTGGTGCCGCGTATAGTTCGCGTTATGGTCACCGTTTTCTCCTCGACGAACATTCCGCAAACAGGGTCTTTTGCCAATCTAATACCAGCTATGGAAAGGAGCGAATCAAGTTTTCAGGAAGTTCTATATCTAGATAGTTGTTGATTCATTCTAGTTCCTATCTTGTTCTTCACAGGGCATCGTGGATGATGTCTCAACATCAAATTACACGTAGGACATCGCAAATGGCGTTTATCGAATATCATCACACACTTGCAGCAATAGGCAACATAGTTGTAGTTTATCGGTAGTATAAGCCTGGGCCTACCTCTTGGTTCACCTACCCTTCCGTAATCTTTTCTTATCTGCTCATAGTCCTCGCGCACACGATTTCTTTGCTTCGCAACTGCAACATTGGCCGAGCTTTTCCTGTATTTTTTCACCGCATCAGAACCTCTCGAAAAGCCGTAGCGCTGTCGTCGCTGCAGCAAGCATATTCAATCACCTATGTTTTGGGTTTCCACCCATTCAATAACATCGAATCAGTCCCGTCCTTGGCCGCGGATCAGGACCCCTATCGCAGCTCCACAGAATCGCAGCCGAATAAGGAGAAAATCACGCTTCCTGTTGCTTTGTCGCTCAACTTGGTAGCTGTTGACATTCGTTCAATATTTTGAACGCCCAATACCGATTCCTAGATAACCTCGCGCGCTGCTCGGCCTATTATTACTGACGTGCACAGTGTAACACAATGTGTTGCTCTAGCCCCAACCGATGTGTCGGTATCATTGTGTTTCCAAGGGAGCTGCAACAGTTTTTATGCAGGCTATGCGACGAACATGTCGAGGGATAAGTCATTAACAAGAAGTTCATCATAATGGGCGTTATCGTATTGGCTGTGGGCTTGGCAGTGAGTCGAGGGATTCAGCATCTACATACCAACACCATCTTCGACCCTGAGATATTCGGAGGCATAGTTGCAGTAGCGGGAGTTGCTGCTGCAGTCCTTGGCGCCCTTACCAAGAAACGGTCATTAAGCCAATGATGGCTTGGGGGACCAACATGATGTGCAGGCGGATGGTTCCCATATGCAAAGCATAATCGTCTATGGTTTGCAGTGGCTGTCCTTGTCTCGGTGCTTCTATTCATCGCTTTTGCGTTCTGACGCTAGAATCTAGAGCGTGGCGTGTCATGCGCAGTTTTCTCTTGGGTGATTCTGGTTTTCTGAATATCGTCTTCGGTTCAGTGTCGGTTGTTGCGTCACTCGTATTCTACTCGGTTTACACATCGTCCTTTCCGCTGCTTGACTTCAGGATACTTCGCATGTTCCGGTGGCTTAGTTATGGAACCATGTTATTGATGCTTTTTGGGCTAATCGCCGTCTTTCTTGGGATTCGCGAGATGGTACGGTCAAGGTCTGCGGTTGGGGCAGAGTATTCGTCTTTCAAGCTTTCAGATATAGTCGCGACTGTGCTTAGCTCACGTAAGTATTCGTGGGTTGTTCGGGTTTCAGCTGCTGCTTATGCTTTCTTCTTCGCCGCTGTATCAAGCATTATCGTTTACCGACCATACCAGAATTTTGCAGAAGACTACTTTGCCGTTATTCCCTCGGTAGTTCCCACAGTTTGCTGTGACAGTCCAGGGTTTGTACCAATTTTCACTGTATACCTCACTGAACATCTGGGGTTGCTGATTATTCCCGCAAATATTCTGCTCATGATATTAGTCTCGGGTCTGGTAGGCGTGAACAGCGCCCTCGCGATTTATGAGTACGATAATCGACCCAAAATCGCTAGGGGCCGGTGGGCGTTGGGTTTCGGGGCAGTTACTGGACTATTCACTGCATGCCCAACCTGCGCAGGACTATTCCTGGGCAATTTGATTCAGGGGGCTGGCATTACTGCCATGGCCGTTGTGCTTGCGAGTTATCAACCACTCTTTATTGCTGCAACGATCCCGCTTCTCGCGGCAAGCATGATCATTATGGCACGAAGACTGAAACCAATATTCTCCGCATCCTGCGCCGTCCAAAAAACACAGTAGGAACCACCCAAATTCCTTATCCGTGCTTGTGTCTATCCCAAAATCTCACCAAACTTTTGACTTGTCACCACGACCACAATTTGAGCGGTCACGTGCCAGGTCAGCCTCACTTCATAATTGGCATCGAGCAATCTAAGTCGCGGAGGCTCATCGTTCTGGTTCGACAGTATAGGTGCCTTAGCTATAGGGCCCGCAGAGAGCTCAAGATCTCCCACTCTTGATCCAACTCAAAAAGAGCTTTGCCATCTTCGTCCTCCCCACCATAACCGGCAGGAAATTGCGGCGGCTAGACCCTTGGTCTAATCAAAGCTAGCCTCATCGCATTGAGATTGACCGCGGAGGTCTCTGTCTGCAATATGTTCTATTTTCTATCAGGTCTCGTCAGAAAGATCAGGCAAAACCTTTTCTGGGCTTTCTGCTACAACGTAGCGCTAATTCCAATAGCCGCCGGCGCATTAGTCCCATTCCTGGGCCCGGCGGTCCGTAATTACCTGCCATTTTGGTCGGCAATTCCCTTCTATTAACAGGTTCAAACAATGAAGACCTAGCGTGTTCAAACTGCGTATCGGGAAAACAAAAAGTTTCACGGGAATTTAGGACTTAGGGAACCGTGTGGACAGGCGTCCACGCATTCCATGCACATAATGCATTCTGGGTCGTTGAATTTCTCCCAAGGTAGATCGAGGATATTAATTTGCATCGGACACTTAACCTCGCAATGTGGGCATTTAGTGCATTTCACCGGATCTCTCTTAATTCCAGCCAGGCTGTACTTCTGAAAGACCGCCATCAATGCTCCCGTCGGACAGGCGTAACGGCACCAGAACCGGGGGACCTTCCAGGCCGCAGCAAAGAAGCCCACAAGGATCACTAATCGTAGTGCGAGCAATGGTTGGATTTGTGTCAAGCGAGCCCAAACATCTTGAATTGTCGGTGGCCTTGCCAAGAAGGACGCGAAGTTGTCGCGAGCTAAACCCAGCAGGGCTGGAACCACTCCGAACAACGTGCCGTCAGGGG
>JAHFFU010000068.1 GCA_023247835.1 Candidatus Bathyarchaeota archaeon | reverse complement strand
AGGAGCTTGCTGGCGTCAAAGTCAAACGAAACGAGTACAACACGCAACTTCAGGAAATGGACGCTGAAATAACCAAAATCCTCGACAAACTTGACCCATTGAACAGCAAGAACGCTGACCTGACCGCTTCACTAAAACATACTCAGATGCAGATCGACTTCCACACGAACGAGCTAAAGGAGCTGGGATTCCCCGAGGCAGTAGAAGTTTCCGACGCTGAAATTCAAAGGGTACAGAACACTCTTCCAGTCCTGAAGAAAGAGCTCACGGCCATAGGAGGAGTCAATGAACTCGCCGCTTCTCAGTACGAGGAAGTAAAGGAAAACTACAAGCACCTAGCAACCAGAATTTACGACTTAGAAAAAGAGAAACTATCCATCATCCAATTCATGAACGAAATAGACCAACAGAAACTTGAGGCCTTCATGAAAGCCTTCAACCAGGTCAGTGAATCGTTCAACCAAATTTTCTCAACAGTCACAAGCGGGGTCGGAAGGCTCTTTCTTGAGAAACCCGAAAGCCCCTTTGAAGAAGGGGCTGACATAAGGCTCCAGTTCCCTGGAAAGACTGAAATGGCGATTGGAAGCGCCAGCGGCGGCGAGAAATCTGTGGGTACAGTCTGTTTCATTCTCGCCCTGCAGGCCATTCATCCGATGCCATTCTACATGATGGATGAGATCGATGCCCACCTTGACGTGGTCAATTCTCAGCGTCTGGCTGAACTCCTGAGGTCAAAATCGAAAGGATCTCAGTTCATCATCGTTTCTTTGAAGGACGTAACCATCGCACGGGGGGATGCGGTTTACGGCGTGTTCATCCAGGAAGGAGTATCACAAGTAGTTAGTCTGCCAATGCAGGAGGTAAAGGCGGTTGGAAGAGCTAAGTAAGCCCTTCTGGCTTAGGCCCCCGTACCTCATCCTCTTCGACCTGTTGAGGCTTCACCGAGTCAAACCGTGGGACGTTGACATAGCCGTCCTGCTGAACACGTTCCTTGCTGAGATGAAGAAGAACGGCTACATTGATTTCTCCGCTTCAGGCACCGCCCTACTCTCATCAGCAGTCGTTCACCGCATGAAATCCGAACTTGTCCTTAAAATGGAAGAACCACCGAAACCACCAGTCGCCAAACCGGACGTGGAGATTCCCCCTCCCCTGCCATTTCCCCTTCGCTTCGAATACACCTCCACATCCGTTGCAGAGATCCTTCGTACTCTCCAAGAGGTTTTGGAAAACGAGAAAGCTGTCCTCGCGAAGAAACCATTCGTGTTAAGCCCTCCGTCAGTGTTCGAGCAGTTAGATGAATTTCTGGCGAATATTGAGGAGAACATTGAGAACTTCTATGCCGACCTCATCAAGCTCAGCATCAGAGGGTTACCGCTCTCCTTCAGAGACCTGATTAAGGGCAAGGCTCTCCTTGAGGCTGTTCGAGTTTTCGTTATGCTACTTTTCCTAGCTAATCAGAAGAAGATACTGCTCACGCAGGACGAACAAGGCTCAGACCTATACGTCCGTTTGGGCGAGGTGTCGCCACCAATTGCTTGAAACACCCACTGAGCACCCGCTTACTATCCCACGAGCAAAGACAAAACTTGCCTTGATAGAGGCCGCTCTATACGTAACAGGCAAACCTTTGGACCTGAAGACGCTCGGTTCAGTAGTCGGGTTTCGATCTGAAGACAAGGTCAGAGAACTCGCTCGCACGTTAAAGGCCAAGTACGGAAGAGACGGCAGCTCACTTGAAGTGTTGGAGCTTAGCGATGGCAGGTTCGTGATGCAGTTGAGGCCGCAGTACGTGCGGCATGTTAAGCGGCTTGCGACACGGCAGCTTCTCACACCAGGCCCGATGAAGACGCTTTCCTTCATAGCATACAGGCAGCCCGTCACTCAGTCTTTCCTTGCCAAAGTGCGGGGGAACCTCACTTACTTACACGTTAGACAGTTACGGGAGATAGGCCTAGTAGCGGAAGAGAGGTTGGGGCGAACGAAAATTCTCCGCACTACTCCAAATTTTGCGGATTACTTCAACCTTAGCCATGATATGCCGGCCATGAAGAAGCAACTGGAACGGCTCTTCGAGAGCATCAAGTCAGACAGGTTGCCGAAGAAGCCTGAGCTAAAAGCCGACCACGAGAAAGTTCTAAGTTTTTAGCTTAAGCAGAGTGCACTATAGGTCTTGAGGCGATACAATTGGTTATGGTTGAATTCAACAAGCTGAAAGAAACGGTGGATATCTTCATACCAAGAACTACGGAAGGCGCATCAATCACATTAACGATGACGGTCGACAAGGCGAAGCAACTCTATCAACTGCTCCAGAAGGTTCTCAAAGAAAACGACCAACTGCCCGCTTAGCCCGACGGCTTCACAACAACGCTTAAAAATACCGTCCCTTGCCTGTCAGTGAAATCTAGCCTAGGAGTCAGAACACAAGATGCCCCAATGGCACGGAGACCTCCACAAACGCAAGAAGACTGGCGGGAAGAAGCATATGTTCCGTGGCAAACGGGCTTTCGAAATGGGAAGCGACCCCACACAGACCATTGTAGGAGAAAGAAGGGTTTCAAGGAAACGCGGCCGCGGTGGCAACCCAAAATTCGCGGCCTTGGCAGTTAACTCCGCCAACGTCACCGACCCTTCAACTGGAAAAAGCCAGAAGACAGAGATTCGAAGCGTCGTAAAGAACCCCGCTAACGTTGATTACCAGAGGCGGGGGGTAATCACGAAAGGCGCTGTCGTTGACACGCCGTTGGGACAGGCCATTGTTACCTCTAGACCTGGGCAGCACGGCGTCGTGAACGCGGTTCTTCTTCCAGGCACACAAAAGTAACCCACACGATTCCGCCGTTAATTCATGCGTCAGGCGACATGTTCCTTGAAACTTCAAGGAAAAATTGTCGTTTGGCCTGCTAATCTGGACTCTTCAAAGTCTCGAAAAGAAGGACGAAAGCTCACAAAAGCAGCGGGAGTACAAGCCCCAAGGCTCGATGAGATTAACGACGCGGCAACGCGGCTTTCTCTCGGGGCCGAGATAGTCCCCGCGAAATCGCGGCCGAGCACGTGGTGGGAAAAAGGCGGGTACGCCATACTGCCAAAAAAGGGCGTGAAAGCGAATCTTCTTCGATCCCTAGCCAGCGAGATAAGGAAGGCCAGGTCCGCAAAGACCGGGCAGCAAAAGGAAAGGTAGGCCTGAAGACGCTTAAGGCGAAACTTCTCCGACCAACGTCACGTCCACTGTTTGTCCACCTTCAATTGCTGTAACCTCCTCTGGAATAGTGACGATTCCGTTTGCCCTAACTATACTCATTAGCACAGAGGAGCGCTGTAGTTTCAGCGGCTCGGCAACAAACCCGCGTTCATCCCTTCTGACGGCGACCCTAACGAAGGTCCTGTGACTGGGCGCTCCGGTAATCCTCTCACTCAAAACCGCTTTCACAGTATGTTCGACCGGTTCCGGAACGCCCATCAGCCTGGCAACGATGGGGCGTGCGAAGACTCGGAAAGCGAAGATGGCGGAGACTGGAAAACCAGGCAGTGAAATCACAGGTTTGCCGTCGACCACAGCAAGCCCTGTGGGCATAGCGGGGCGCATAGCTATCCCGTGTACGAGCATGCCCGGCTTGCCTATGCTGTCGATACATTTCGGGACGAGGTCTCTCTTACCGACCGAAGACCCAGCGCTAACAAGCACTGCATCGGACGTTTTCAATCCCTTCCTCAGGGCGGCCGTGATTTCGGCTTCCCGATCCTTGGCTATGCCTAGGTCCACCGGCTCCGCCCCCAATTCCTGAAGCATAGCAGAAATGATCGCCCGGTTAATGTCGATGATTTTCGCGACGCCCTGCTTACTAATCGAATCTACTAGCTCGTTACCAGTTGACAGAATCGCCACGCGTGGTTTCCTTGTTACATGGACCCTCGCTAAACCCAATGCCTTCAATATGCCAACATCTTGTGGGCGAAGGCACATTCCCTTCTTGAGCACGACGGCTCCCGGTGTAACGTCTTCGCCCTTCTTCGCTATACTCTGCCCTAGCATACTAGGCGCATGGACCGCGATTTTACTTCCTGGCAGCGCGGCAGTTCGCTCGATTATCACGACCGTATCTGCTCCGGCGGGGACCATGCTGCCGGTCGCAACGGCAACTGCCTTCCTCGGTCCTGCGCGTATTCGGCATGTTTCGCCTAGCCTGCTTTCCCCGACCACCTGAAGAATTGCAGGATTTTCTTGAGACGCATTCCTTACGTCTTCAACGCGGACCGCGTACCCGTCCATTACCGCTCGATCAAATGGTGGCAGATACTGTTTCGCGACGACATCTGTTCCGAGGTACCGTCCCAACGTCCGGTGCGCATCGACTGATTCGAGTTGAACAGTCCGCTCTCCCAGGGCGCTGAATAGCGTTCTGAGTGCGTCGTCTACTTTGGTTAGTTTCTGAAAACCTTCGGTGTGCAGATGATTCATAGAATAGGCACTCACCCGGCAGGAAGGTATTATCAGTGGAGATATCTAACACACTCTATCGCTGGTTGCCATGGTCGATTCGCTGACCATATCCCTCATCACGTTGGTAGCATTCACCATACTACTTGGCCTGATTCTCTGGTTCAGAAGAATTCGACATAGGGGAAGCGGCGAGCCCATCATCGAACTTGAGAGGCTAATCAAATGCAGATCATGCGGTTCCCTGATTCCTGAGGGCGTTCGTAAATGCGCTTTTTGCGGCGCCTGGCAACGTGAAATCGATTCCGGAGAACAAATAAATGCCCCAAAGCGAAATGGCACGAACGCCGCCGAAAAGGCACACTAGCCGCCGTATGCGCATTGGCGTAGACGACAGCTCAGTGGTTAGAGCAGCGGACCCTTACGCCTTCAATAGGGGCTGAAGCTGTTAAGCGGGCAGACACAGCTACCCGTTGGTCGCAGGTTCGAACCCTGCCGGCGGCGCCACTACCTATGCGAATTTTGTGGTTTCGGTAATGTCGCGTGGGCTGGTTACGAGTTCAGCCTTGATGGCTTCGATTAAGGAGCGAATCCCTATGGCATCTCTTTGCTGAGGGTCAACGGTCTTAGCGTCTTGCTCTGAGAATGCGTGTGTGATTAGGATTGCTTCAAGGTTTAATCCGAGTCCCCCTAGCAAATTCTTTCACCATTTCAATTTTACCGATGCCTGATCTTGGCTTAAGCCTATTGGCGGAAAAGCCCATCTCAGCTGCGTTGCCATTGCTACTCGCGTCGAGCGAAAAGGTGAGGCGGATAATCAAGGCGACAAACGGTTTCATATGGACTATTTACAAGGGTATTTTCTCTGGTATCGCTCTTCAGAATGTGGATATCCACTCTTCTTCGTTATGGAGGGATTCGTCAATTCCAGAGAACGTCTGTCCTGTCTTGTTGATATCCTTGACCGAAGAATGGACAGCGAGAATTGAGTAAGTGTGGTAGAAAAATCAAATCATCGACCAAAACACTGAATAGCTTACATGCGGGGAATTCTTGTGTTTGGCCTTGGAAGCCGTGTGCGTGCCCTTTCTTAAGCCGCTTTTTCCGGAGGGTGTAGAAAGAGGTAAAGCAATAGGGGCCTTCTTCGCGCCGGCTGCCGAATGGCGGCTCATAGTCACTGCCATCGTCGCATCCAGGCTTAAGGTCGGTCTTCGGTCCGGAATTGTCACAACGACACGCTTTCCCAAAGAGATTTGCAATGACATGGTGAGATTCGAGGTAGACGTCAATAGCGCTTTCAGCACCGGTTTGTGTAGAATTGCGGACTGGTACACCTGCGTTACTGGTCGGCTTCCAGCGAAACCTCCTGAAGATATGGCTACCTCACTAAGGGTTGCAGACTTGGGAGTGATATCGGCTAAGCAATGGAATATAGGACAAGGCATCAATCCGGAGGCTAATCCAGAATACATTGAATTCGCCCTCTTTGATAATCTCACCAGACTCTTCAGTTACAACGATGAAATATCATGCATAAAGTTTCTCAACACGACTCTGGCTCGCATGAAACAGGATATGCGGATAAGCATCTACGGTTTCGCGACCGGGGTGTTAGACAAGAAAACCTACGCCGACCTCGAATCAATGTGTGACGGCATAATCGATGTAAGGACTATCGAGGTCGAAGACGCGGAGCAGACTGTTGTTCGCGTTCGATCGTTTCCTGAAGTTCGACACACGAAAGGTTGGCACGCAATCAGCGTGCAAGGCAACTTGATCTCACTTACACCCGTATCCAAGAT
>JAHFFU010000067.1 GCA_023247835.1 Candidatus Bathyarchaeota archaeon | reverse complement strand
AGCGTCATATGTTGTTGGAATCTTGGGAGTTATCCTCGGAATCGTAGGTTTGATAGTGCCTTCCAGGATAGTATCGCGAACTCGGAGACGCAATACACATTCGTAAGATGAATATCATTTTTATACGGCTTACGATTTCTTGAGCTTTTTCTCGATTTCCGGGATTATCATACCGTCGCCTGTTATGCGAAGTTTATTTCTTCGGTACAGGTCAATTAGGTTCTTCTCCACCCATCCCTCTATTTTCCAATCCTTGAGAATTGAAGCTACACGGTTAAACCTCATCGAGCGTCTGTTCTCGTGGATGAAACTGTTTAGTCGGGTGGCGTTGAATCTAGATATTCCTTCGGGGAGTCTAAAGGCCAGTCGAAGCGCCAATATGGCTTCAGGTTCAGGCACCCAGATTTCGAGCCCCCATCGCTTTTCGAGCGCAAGATATGGCGCTAGAAGAGTAGTGGGTTTCCCATTTAATATGCTGTCGAATAATTCAACGAAAAACGGTTTTCCCGCAATCCGAAGTTCTATTGCGTAGGTTCTCATTTTTCTTGGGCCAAACACTTTGGTCTGGGCAGTTATTGATCTCGATTCAACATTCTCTAATTGGGAGAGTTGCGAGGATAACTCTTCCATATGTCGATAACTAACTTGTGCCGAAAGAAGGTCAAGGTCCTTACTGCGTAATGGACTCCTCATGTAGATAGAAAGCGCTTGAGAACCAAAGAGCACTAGGTCACCTATGGATTTCTTTTCTCTTAGGAACGGGTAGGCGACAAGAAGGATTTTGACCCATTCCTTAGGCGGGGCTCGGATTTCCTTCGGTCTTTTCAATTAGCCAATCGCTCCAAGTTGCTTACTCGCTGCACCAATTACTTCGGATTCGGTGAGGCTGTTGGCAATTGAGATACCAAAGTTGCCTACCCCCACCTCACTTTCAACCAAGTTCCAAAAGCCTGTTTGCGTGTACTGCCTGGCTATTCTCAGAAAGTGATTTCGCACGGCAAAGAATGCGGTTCCATCAAATTCTGTGTGATTAGAAGATGTGATCTCTAAGATTCGTCTGAAGAGAATGCGTATAGCTTTACCCACATGCATCTGATCTGCACGGCGAATCAGGTAGGGAAGATCAACTTTCGTCGTTGATATCATGGCTATGACAAAGGAGGTGGTGCCAGTGTTCTTCTTGGCGTCAGTATATACCTCATCTGTCAAACAATCCTCTAGTGATGCCATTCGAGCGTTGTCGAAATTCTTAGAACGAACTAAGCCTTCGAAATCAGTTGAAATCGCGCGTATATCGGTTAGGGGCGCGTCCCAGTTTAGGCCATGCCTCCGAAGAATGCCAAGCCCCACCCAGACCCTAGGTTTATTGGATCTCAGAGAGTAAATTTCCTGCCGATATACGGATCCTACATCGTGCGCGCGTACAGATAGGACCTTGCCTGCGACTAGGAGGTTAAGATAAAGTCTGAGTGTTTTGTTATCTTTTATGATACTCCAACGCGCGGTCTCTTTCAATACATTACGAAAAGATGAAGAACCCTTGAGTTTCTCCACTACTGTGATAACTCCTCTTGCCTTCGCCGCGTCAAACGTCCTTGGCATAAGTAACGCCTGTAGGATTACGGTTTTCTACGATGGGCTATGCAAGTTAGAATGGTCTGTGCCTTGTCTTGCTTCGTTATGAGGTAAGGAAGAATATCTTTCAGTGTACGTTCCAGAACGCTTGTTTTCGTGAGGAAGTAAGACCATTGACCAATCTTGGGTTTTGGATGCACTGAGCCATGTCCTATGATGTCGCGAAAGTGTTGTACGAAATTCAAATCTTTTGTTGCAATTCCAAGTTGATAGTGAACGTTATGGCGTTTTGCGCAGTCGGGGGAGCCGCAGTCATACGGTATAATCCATCCCTCAGAATCAAAGGCGCAAGCAAGCCATACTTTGTCTTCCTTTCGCAAATCACTTCGGCCTGTAGTC
Organism: Candidatus Bathyarchaeota archaeon; assembly: GCA_023247835.1. The sequence continues at coordinate 4,270 of JAHFFU010000067.1, read as the reverse complement.
ATTATCCTACAGGCATTACTTAATCCTACAGTGATTGCTTAATGTTTCCGATATTTAAGCCCGATATACAGCAGGATCAGGCATAGGTGAATGAGTCATGGCAGTAGAATAGGCGCATCCACAAGAGACAGGTGGGGTATAACAAATCTTCAAGTAGTTCTAGGGGTTATTCTTTATGCAAATCTGAGACTTAGCGCAAGTATTCCTCTGATCTCCGTAATTTCCTTCATACACCTGGTAACCGCTTTGGCAATAATTACTCAGGCCGCTTCCGTTGCAACAGCCTGCGACATGTGGGAGGAGCATGAGTACACTCCCTCCACAAAACCCACTACAGCCACGTGAGAGGTTGATTAGGTCCCATAGCGTTGGGTGTAGCATGAGCGGACGAATTCTTCAGGCTACCCTAGGAAACCTGCCAGAACTGTTGCGAGGCGGAAAACCGGTAGCTGTGGATTTCTGGGCTAGCTGGTGCGCGCCCTGCCATGTGATGGCCCCAATTTTGAGAGGCCTTGCGAGAGAGTTTGATGGTCGGGTCGTCTTCGCGAAGGTGGACGTTCAGAATAACCGAGACTTAGCGGCCCAATTCAACATAAAAAGCATCCCCACTCTAGTCCTCTTCACGAAAGGGAAAGAATGGGATAGGCTGACTGGTGTGAAGGGCCGCTCGGAGCTGAGGAAGCTCCTAGAGAAAATCTAGTTCTGAGTATTCTGCTGATAGTTCGAAGGCCAGAACAGACGAGCCCAATGCCCTGCTCAAGGCGCTTATCGAAACACTCCCCGCATTCCCGAGAATCAAGACCCTTTGTAAGACTGCCCGGTGAACGCGAACGTCTTGAACAGCTCATAGACCTTGTCAGGTATGCCCTCAACCACGTTAAGCCCTATCGTACGCGCCACGTCTAGTGTAATCGGGGTTGCATGTGACATGTAACCGCGCGCCAGGAAATCTGCGACGCGCTCTGCCTGTTCCTTGTCCATCTTGCCCTCCAGAAGCCACATTACAAACGCCTTAGCGTTGTCTATCTCTAGGTTGCCAGCCTCGGCCAAAATGATCATTCTGTCAGTAATGTTCTGAATCGGCTTAGTTTTGATGAGAGTAGCCAACGAACCTGCTGGATACATGCCATCAGGAGTAGGTATCTGAGGATCTACTGGCCCTAAGACGCTATATTTTTCCATCCGAATTTCGCTCGCCGCCAGGCTCATGAGCGAACCCCCTGACATGGCGTAAAATGGGACCATGACTGTGACCTTGGCTGGGTGGAATTTGATGGCCATCGCCATCATCTGGGCGGCCAGGGCATAACCGCCTGGAGTGTGGATAATCAGGTCGACCGGTTTATCCGGCGGGGTCTTTCGAAGCTCCATGAGCACCTTCGTCGTATCCTCGATCACAATTTCAGAGTCCTCCCCCGGCTCAGTCCAGAGTTCCTTCTTGTGAATCATCGTGATGACCTTCGTGCCCCGCTCGCGCTCCAAATCCTCAATTATTCTCCGCCGCCAGGCAAGAATTTCGGCCTTGGTGGTGGGCCGTTTAGGAGCAGCTGGGGCTTCCGGTTGCGCCTCTTCTTCTCCACTGGCTTCTTCTTCGTCCTCTTCCGGGCTTTCTTTCGGCTTAGTTGCGCCCTTTTGTTGGCGCACTAAGTAGATGACTGCAGCCGAGTTGAGGGTGGAAACTGCAATTAATCCAAACCCGAGAAAAAATTCGGCGGCATCCATTTCCATTTCACTTCACTGATATTGCTTGCCTGGCATCTTGCCCCCGCCGAACTCGATGGTTTCGAAGAGTTGCATTACTTTTTCGGGAACGCCTTCAACCACGTTGAGACCTATCGCCCGAGCCACATCTAATGTAATTGGCGTGCTGCTCGCCATGAATCCACCTGTAAGGAAACTTGCTACCTGTGTTGCTTGATCCTCACCCATCTTGTCCATCAAAAGCCATTTCACGAATTCCTTTGCGTTCTCTGTTTCCATGCGCGCGGCTTCGGCGAGTAGAATTGTTCGATCTGATATGGTCTCGATGGGTTTGCGTTTCGTAATTCCCATGACTATGTTGGCCTGCATATCATCTATGAGGGGTTCTAGGGGAGCGAGAATGCTGCACCTCTCCATCATGATCTCGTCGGCTGCAAGCACAAGGTATGTGCCGTCTGACATTGCGTAGAATGGGACCATGACTGTGACCTTGGCTGGGTGGTACCTGAGGGCCATCGCTATCAGGTCGGCAGCGAAGGTAAGGCCCCCTTCAGTGTGAACGATGAAGTCGATTGGTTTGTCACGCGGAGTCTCCCTGACTTGTTGAAGTATGCCCTCGGAATCCTCGAGAACGATTGCCGGTTCTTCATCGCTTGCGCTCCAAGGTTCCTTTCGATGAATGAGCTGGAGGATTCTGGTACCGCGTTCTTCTTCTAGCTCGTGAATTAATTGTGCTCTGCGTGCGAGGATTTTTTCCTTCGTTGGGACATCAGAGGCTGCGTCTTCTTCTTCTTCCTCCCCGTCCTCGTCCGCCTCTTCTTCCTCTTCTCCGCCGGACGCCATAGGTTGGGACGGTTGGGACGGTTGGAGGCGGCGTACCACGTACAGGCTGGTAAGCGCGTTAAGGGAGACGGTGACAACTATTGCTATCGCAAGAAGCGTGTCGAGTTCTCCCGCCATTATTCACAACTTCCAAAGCAGCCGGCGTAGAATCTGGAATCTATGTAAGCCAATGGCATCTAAAGGTTTTCGGGATTGTAGTTGGTTGTAACCAGCGCGTTGAAAGCGGAGAGGGATTAGGTTAGGGGACTAGTTTCGGAACCTCTATGCTTGTGGGCTCATAATCAACTAGCTTACCGTTAAGGAATGCGTCGTAGGCTTGGAGGTCGAGTAGGCCGTGGCCACAATTGTTGAAGGCGATCACCTTCTTCTCCCCGGTCTTCTTGCACCGTAATGCCTCCTCGATGGCGTATTTGACGTTGTGCGCGGTTTCGGGGGCGGTTATCATGCCTTCCGTCCGGGCCAGTATGCGTGCTGCCTCGAAGACTTCAGTTTGTGAATAGGCGACTGAGGTCATGTACCCCTTGTTGATGAGGTAGCAGAGGGACGGGGCCTTGCCATGGTACCGAAGCCCGCCCGCATGGATCGGCGGTGGCTGGTACTTGTGGCCGATAGTGTACATCTTCAGCAGCGGCGTCATCTCCGCTGTGTCACCGAAGTCGTATGTGTAGGCTCCGCGGGTTGTTGAGGGCACAGCTTTGGGTTCGCAGGCCACGAATTCAGTGGTGGATTTTCCTTTCAGCTTGTCAGCCATGAACGGGTAGGCGAAGCCTGCGAAGTTCGAACCTCCCCCGATGCAGCCGCATATCAAGTCCGGCTGAACGTCGATCATGTCAAACTGTTTCTTCGCTTCTTCCCCAATAATCGTCTGATGCAAAAGGACATGGTTCAGGACGGAGCCTAGGCAATATCTGGTGTTTTCGTGGCTTACGCAGTCCTCAAGGGCTTCGCTTATCGCTATGCCGAGAGAGCCGGTGTTGTTCGGGTCGGATTCGAGGAGGCTTCGGCCGAACTTGGTGTTCTTGCTTGGCGAGGCGACGACGTCGGCGCCGAGGGTTTCCATCATGATCCTCCGGCCGGGTTTCTGGTCGTAGCTCACGCGAACCATGTAGACATTGCACTTGAGCCTGAAGATCGCGGCCGCCATCGCTAAGGCTGAACCCCATTGCCCAGCTCCCGTCTCGGTTACCACGCGCTCGGTTCCTTGGGCCATGTTGTAGTAAGCCTGGGCGATCGCGGTGTTCGGCTTGTGGCTGCCGGTCGGGTTCACGTATTCACACTTGTAGTAAATCTGCGCAGGCGTGTTCAGGTATTTCTCAAGCCGCCTCGCCCGGAGTAACGGCGTGGGACGTGGAAGGCGCAGGTAGGCGTCGTAGACTTCGTCCGGGATTTTGATGAAGCGCTCAGTCGAGACCTCTTGCATGACAAGGTCTTTCGCGAAAAGTCGCAACAGCGGCTCCGGGGACACGGGCTTGAGAGTGCCAGGGTCGAGCGGAGGGGGTAGTGGTTCGGGCAGGTCGGCCTGGATGTTGTACCAGTGGGTTGGCATTTCGTCTTGGGGTAAGTATACGGCATGATCTTTGTCGACACTTGGCTTGGGCAAGGTTTGAGGTTCCTGTGGAGTAGTGTCGGCTGGAAACGGTATAGCAGAATTTAAGACTTTGTTGAACATTTTTGTACGTCAAAGGCTGATGCGACATCATGTGGAGGCAAATTTCCGACCGGCTCA
>JAHFFU010000066.1 GCA_023247835.1 Candidatus Bathyarchaeota archaeon | reverse complement strand
CACTCTCACGGACGTTTAGAATCTGAGAGACCAGATATGTCAGCGACTAATGATTCTGAAAAGGGAAAATGGAGGTTCTCGCACGTTAGCATTCATACTGACAATGTTTGCGAAACCTTCACCGACGACAAAGGCAAAGAACACTACAGGTGGCAGTATCCAGACGGAAAAATGGAATACATTTGCGCTTGCCACCGTTTCCTAAACAAGTGAGAGCAACGACACAAGCCCTTGCCTTCCACGATTTCTTAGAAGACTTGGAACTACTCTATGACGTGACACCGGATAATTCTGTTACCGGGGACGGTTTTCTACTAGACTTTGTTCGTTTTCTGTACCGCTGTTTCCTTTTCTGCCGACTGCGTATTCTGAAACCTGTTTTGCCTAGCCTGTGTGGCACTCCAGCACTTCTCCTGTATTCTCCCTTCTGTGAGCGGGAGCAATCGCTATATGGTTTTCGTACCTCTCACATTCGCCTATAGGTGTTGCATGTTTTTGTCGGTTGAGGAACTTTCGAGCAAGGGCTCGCCTGCGTGCCAAGAAGCATTCGCTTACCTCAGAAAAGAATTGAGATTGGATCAAAACGTTGTTGAGAGTGTGGAATATGAACCGCTGAAAGAGGCTGAGGCGCCCAGCTACAACGTTAGGGATACGCCCAGAGTGCGAGTTTTCTTCGGCGAGAAACTTGAACTCTTTCTTTTCATACCGGAGAAATCTGTTGCTAGCGTCAAGGCCGATGCCTCGGTTTCCGAGGCTCTTAGGGCATGGGTTGACCGGGCACAGCTTGGCGGAATGAGCCGCCTACTTAGGGTTCAACTCGGCTCGAAGGAGGACGTTGAAGTCTTGATGCCGCTCATCAAAGCGGTTACACGTCAGTAGGCGAGAAACTGATTCAAATTGTTTCATTGTATTGCCGAATGAATTCCTCGTCAACTACTCCTGAGACTACCTTCTCAGACCCGTCCGGAAGTACGATGCTTAGGCCGGCGGCATGATAAGGCAATTCGAACCTGTCTAGCTTGCCTAGATCGTCGGTTTCGTAGACCTTGATCCATTTTCCGTTCTCTAAGCGGAAGCAGTACAGCTTCTGTATCCTTCTTTCTCCGATTCCGCCTATTCGGCCACCGGCCGCGCCTGGCGCGCTTGTGGGTAGCTGGAGAACGTAGACACAGTTCCTTCCCTCATTCTCTCGCAGGTCGATTGAGCGTTCAGCGACGAAAATTCGCCTGCTCTTTTCACTCGCTAGCTGAGCCAATTCCTCTAAAGGTGTCAAAGCTATCGCCCTTCGTGAGGGCTCTGAATTGAAAGATGGCTAGTTAGATATTTTCGCAATCGGCGGCTTCGCCGCGCTTTGAAGAACCCGGAGGGCACCCGTCTTCCTGTTCAAGGAGAGCTGTTTCTCACCCCTGAAGCTGCCCACCCTTGCATCTTGAACCTGAACTAAATCTCCCTGGGAAATTGTGGCGATCTGGTTGTTCCAGACGGCTAGGGGGATTTCTCCTGTACCGTCGGAGAGTGTGACTGAGCAAACTAGGAGCGGGTTTCCGTCCTTGGAGGTCACGGCTCTGACCTCCGACTTCTTGACGACTTGCGCCTTGAAGGACACTCCTCTCAATCCAAACCTTAGGCCGCTGATCGGTCTCTCGCCTTGCGCATTGACTTGCTTAGAATCATCGTTTCTATCTCGATCGAAGTCTGATAATTCGTCGGGCAGCCGCTTGAGCTTATTGATGGAATCGTTTGGAATCTTAGCCTGTGCTAGCGGCTTGCCATCAACAGAGAACATGTAAGTTGAAGAATTCTCACCGCGGTTGCGCAGGTCGATGGAAAACTTCCCGCATCGGGCGTTCCCGCGTTCACGCGCTGACAGCATAGCCGAGTATAGGGCTGGGGTGGTAAGGTTATGTTTCCTAGCCAATTGGAGCAGGTAGACTAGGTCCCTATCTAGGCCCCGCGTCTTAGGCAAGTTCCTTAGCACGATTATGATAGTTCAACTCCTAATCATTATTGCGGCATAGGTAATAAAGCGCCCGAAAAAGAACCCCGATTTGGACGCGTTCCGTAATCCCTTCCTAGAGGCTAGAAAAATCGTGGAAGGAAGGCCCTCAACGCCACAAAGCCTACGGAGACTAAGATGGCGGCTATGATGATGAAGATTATGATGGCGACGACAGCTATCAGAAGGGCCTTTAACCATCCACAGTCGAAGAAGCGTTTGATCAACCCAAGCCAGATTATGACGACGATAATAGAGACCAGCAGGCCTGGTAGGAAAAAGTAGCCTAGGATCTCGCCGATCACGGTCCCCAAGGCGGCGATCCAGAGGCCGTCGGTTAACTTCGCCTTCTGACCTCCAACGAGGGCGCGACCAGCAAGCCAGAGAACTGGGCCGATTATGATCGTATTGATTATGATGTGAAGAACTGCTGCATCGAGGTTGAGGGCCAACGGAATCACTTACGCGGAACACTGATGAATTAGGGATTTAACGCTTAGCTCAGGTCATTAGAGACTCGTGTAGATTTACGGCCGTGCTTTCTCCGTGCTTACGACGAGGACGCCCTTTTTCCAAGCTCGCCGTCAAGTATGAAGAGTGCGCTGCCTTCGTTACCTACGAGTTGAAGCTTCTGTAGAAGCTCATGGGCGCTGGCTTCTTCCTCCACCTGCTCCTTCACGAACCATTGTAGGAAAATATCGGTGGGATGGTCCTTCTCTGATTTCGCCAATTCGACAAGTTTCGTTATCAATCCCGTAACCTTCTGCTCGTGCTTGTACACATCTTCGAAGACATCCCTGTGAGCCTTCCAGTCAGATGGCGGCGCCGCTATTGGCTGGAGAACCACTTTTCCTCCCCTCGAAATCAAATACTCGTACAATTTCATCGCATGCTCGGCCTCCTCGTTCGCCTGGATCCGTAACCAGTGGCCGAAACCTTTCAGGTTATTCGACTCAAAGTGCGCGGCCATGGAAAGGTAGAGATAGTACGAATAGAATTCCTTATTGATTTGATCGTTAATCGCTGACGAAACTTTCTGCTTGATGGCCAACTAGTCAACACCCATTACTTTGTGAAGTCCCTCTTGTCGACATAGACATTTATGCCCTTCAGGTAGCAGGGTGCATTCGCTGCTGATCCAGCGAGGGTGAATTGGCTGTCCACATGGAATTTGAAGTGCGCGTCTTTGTTTTCGCCCGAGTAAGACATTGAAATCTCGCCCGGCCTGCCACGCTTGCTGCTTTCATGTTTGACGGCAATGTTTCTGTCTCGTCCAGTGAACCAAGACTCGATCTCTTTACGCATTGTGGGTTCGACGGAGTCGAAGGGAATTCCCCTGTGTTCTTTTCCGAACATCTCGGTCAGGGCCTTTCTGCACTCTCTGCTCAGTGTAGTCATGTAGACGAAAGCTTTCTCAACGAGCTCACGGCCTGAGGGGGCGTCAGTCATATCCTAGAACCTCTCCGGCGTGCCTTTCTCTTTCGGAAGTATTGCCTTAGGGGATTCCAGTATGCCTCAACCCAGCCTTGCCGGTAGTTTCCGGCTTGGCTGACTGGGACGTTTGATTGCACCATTGTTACCTGCGTGCCGCCTTTCTTCGGTTTGAATGAGAACTTGAGGATTGAGGGTGAATAGCCTTTCGGCCATTCCGTGGTCTTCCATTGCTGAACTATCAGTTTGCCCTTCTTCAATTTGAGATTCTTTCCAGTAATGTAACCATTCCATGCAGTGAATTTTCCGCCAATTTTGGGGTTGCACGTCGCCCTGGAGCCGGTAAACGCTGTGTGTATCTTCGCGTTCATGAAGGCGTCGTAGACTTCAGCTGGTTTGGCAGGAATGAATTTCGTCTGCCTGATTATGGTAACCTTCATATTTCGTTCAATTCGGTTTAGAATTCTCTTTGAGAACCGATAAAAGCATTCGGAATCCATTTCCTCAGTTAAATGGCATCGCAGCTAGTGTCCGCCTGAATTTGGTATGAATTTCGGGTAAAGTACATATGCAATGAAGGCTATGCCATGTTGCCGAAGAACTGCTTCGGCTATATGAATCCCGAATGCATCTTTCAATGAAGCGGGGGTGAATACGTAGAATGGTAAAAGTAACTGATGATGGACTCTTTCCTGTACCACGCGCCAAAGTCTGGAAGCTCATCGAAGCCCACGCAACCGACGCTCAGACAATTCACCCAAGGATCAAGTCAATCAAACCCCTCAACAAGGAAGGCGACATGTTGGAACAAGTCTGGGATATGAACGGGCAGGCAACTAAGATTGTCCTCAAGGTTACACCCAACCCGCCTAACACACTGACCATCGACTTCCTCGAAGGGCCAATGACAGGTAAAATGGTCAACACCTACACAGAGGTCTCGGGCGGCACTAAGGTAGTGACAGCTTGCGACATGCAATCTAAGTTCATGGACGACAAGAAGCTTGAAGGAGCCATCAAGGAATTCCTAGATGGCGGGTTTGATGACGACATGCGCTATCTTAACACGAAGATGAAGTGAGAATCGACTAGCACTCGCTTCACCAAACCTTTTTTTCAATTTACTCTCGGGAAGTAACAAGTTGAAACGCTCAGTGCGGTATGTGATTGCAGTTGCCGCATCATCCGCGGCAGCAGTGGCTTCGCTTATTTCGGGTTTGTTCGTTGGAAAATTTGCGGTGGAACATGGAATAGCCAATGGCTTCGTTACTGCAGTGACTATTTCGATGATTGGAGTTGTCGTGATCCCAGCCTACATCGTGAAGAAGCTGCTCGTGGACTACTGGTAGCAGCCTGACACGAGTAGGGTCTACTGAAGCTTCGGCTTCCCTACGACGGCCGTAAGATGATAAATAGCCAAAGATTGCAACATGTTATTGACACGCTTGACAAAGAGTTATCGAATAACGGGCCGGCTTCGTGACGAGCATGGTCTGACGGTAGACGGTTATACTGTGCAAGCCTTCGACAAAGATCTGGGCGTGTACCTTCATCCTGACGATAGATTGGGTAAGGATAAGACAGAGAAGGATGGAGAGTTTGCTGTCGAGTTTACTGAAGCCGCTTTCAAAGATTGGTTTGAACAGTCCCCCAAAGTTTACCTGCAAATAAGAGATGCGGATGGCAGAGTTGTAATCAGTACTGCAGGCAAGGAGAACACCTCCGGCGCCATGGATTTCCAAATTAAACTCGGTAAACAGCAACCGAATCCTCTCGAACCAGATCTCTACGCCAATAGCTTGGAGAGAATGAGAACAGGTTTACAGAATGTGGGAGACGCGGTAGACTTGTCAAGGGACGACGTCAGAAATGTGTTCCAACTACTCCTAGGAGTCCTTGGCGCGTGGACTGGGTTCCGAGATGAGATTGTGAGAGTGTGCGGATATGATGGGATCCAGGTGCCAAAGCAGCCGAGGAGAGAGGATCACTATCATGTTACAAGATGGGACGAAGCGGTGCTACCAACATGAACCTGATTCATGGCGTCGAAAAATTCGAATTACGCAAAGAGAACTACCAAACCATTGACAGGGACATCGTAGAGTACTGTGATGTTTGCGTAATAGGAAGCGGCGCCGCGGGAGCGATCCTAGCGAAGAAATTCTGTGAGGCCGGGCGTTTCGTTGTTTTGCTCGAAAAAGGCGGTTACTTCGAAGGAGAGGATATGAACCAAAGAGACGAAGATATGATGCCTCTCTTATGGAAGAATGGTGGTTTGAACTTCACAGACGATCTCAGGATTGCTATTGCTCAGGGCTCTTGTTTGGGTGGCTCCACCGTCATAAACGACGCAGTCTGCTTTCCCATACCCGATGTAACCAGAAAACAGTGGAGAGCTTCAGGAGTAGAAATCTCCGACGAGGAATGGGACAAGGCTGCAAATGAAGTTTCCGAGGAAATTCACATCGCGAAAGTCAGAGACGACGAATTGAACAGAAACAGTCTGATGTTAAAGAAAGGATGCGAACTATTAGGTTACACGAAACATCACCCGAACTCAAGAAACTGCATGAACTGCATGCAATGTGGGCTCTGTCACCTCGGATGTCACTATGAGACGAAACAGGACATGCGGGTAACGTACATCCATAAAGCTCTCAATGATTCAGACTCAAGAATTCGAATATACTGCAATTGTTCCGCTGAGAAGATCAACTATTCGGATGGTCTTGCTGACAGTGTCGAAGGGGACTTCCGGGACAGGGACGGAAACACACTCTACAAGATAACAGTAAACGCTAAGGTTGTCGTGGTCGCAGTGGGTTCGATAGC
>JAHFFU010000001.1:2917-18075 GCA_023247835.1 Candidatus Bathyarchaeota archaeon | reverse complement strand
AAAGTGTGCAAGATAATGGACCACGCGATGAAGGTGGGAGCCCCGATAATAGGCCTAAACGACTCTGGTGGTGCGCGAATTCAAGAGGGCGTCGTAAGCCTTGGCGGATATGCAGAAATTTTCTACAGAAACGTACTCGCGAGCGGCGTCGTCCCCCAGATTTCGGCCGTACTGGGGCCCTGCGCCGGGGGGGCGGTTTATTCGCCTGCACTTACCGATTTCATAATCATGGTCGATAAGACAAGTTACATGTTCGTGACAGGACCTGATGTGGTCAAATCGGTTCTTGAAGAAGATGTGACCTTTGAAACTCTAGGTGGTGCTTCGGTACATAGCCAAACCTCTGGCGTTTCGCATTTCTTCGCCTCGGACGAAACTTCGGCGATACAGCTGATCAAAGCAGTCCTATCCTATGTCCCGCAGAACAACTTGGAAGATCCTCCCGTCGTCAAAACAGGTGATGACCCTAACAGAATGGACTATGAGCTAGCCTCCATCGTGCCTTCGGATCGCGACCGACCATATGACATGAAGGAGATTATTCAAAGAATCATAGATACAGGAAGTTTCTTAGAGGTCCAGCAACAATGGGCGCCGAACATAATCGTGGGGTTAGGGCGCCTCGATGGCCGGAGCGTCGGAATCGTTGCAAACCAACCGAAACACTACGCAGGAGCACTGGACAATAATTCCTCAATCAAAGCCGCCCGGTTCATACGGTTCTGTGATTCCTTTAACATCCCGATCCTAACGTTTGTTGATGTACCAGGCTTTCTTCCTGGGGTAGATCAAGAACATTCCGGCATCATCAGGAACGGTTCCAAACTGTTGTACGCCTATTGTGAGGCTACTGTACCGAAGCTAACCGTCATTGTCCGTAAGGCGTACGGAGGGGCGTATGACGTTCTCGGAAGCAAACATATCAGGGCAGATTTCAACTTCGCGTGGCCCACTGCGGAGATTGCCGTCATGGGACCTGAGGGCGCTGTCAAAATAATCTACAGGAAGCAGATCGCACAGTCCGCTGATAAAAGCACGGTCAACAAGTTGTTGGACGATTATCGCGACAAGTTCGCGAATCCGTACGTGGCTGCGGGACGCGGGTACATCGATGACGTGATCGAACCTCAGGAGACTCGCCCAAAACTCATACGCGCACTTGAAGCGTCGTTGAATAAGCGCGAGTTGAGACCTTTCAGGAAGCACGGGAACCCTCCGCTGTGACGAGGTCCCCAAGTGGCCGGCGAAATGAAACGGCCGTCAGAGCAACGCCTGAGGGTCTACCACACTTGAAAATGAAGCTGCTTATTGCAAACCGAGGCGAGATCGCGCTACGTATCATTCGAACGTGCCGAAAACTCGGGATTCGCACGGTGCTGGTGTATTCGGATCCCGACAGAGAGTCCCTTCCTTTACGCTATGCTGATGAAAGGTACTCCCTCGGCGGAGCAATCCCTGCTGATACCTACCTCAACATCCCAAAGCTTGTCGACGCCGCCGTGGAAACTGGCTGCGACGCAGTCCATCCTGGGTACGGCTTCCTGGCAGAAGAAGTCGCTTTTGTAAAGGCCTGCGAGGAAAGTAACCTCACCTTCGTCGGTCCCACGGAGGCTGCTCTGGAGAAACTTGGCAACAAACTTCTTGCGAGAAAGACTATGAGGCAAGTTGGAGTGCCCGTCATTCCTGGTAGCGACGAACCCGTCGAGGACGAGAATGGGGCGGTGAGGGTTGCCGAGGAAATCGGTTACCCAATCATTTTGAAGGCGGTCTACGGCGGTGGTGGTCGTGGAATGCGAATTGCAAAGACAGCCGATGAGGTGCGCAGATTCTTCAGGGTCACGAGATTGGAGTCCCTTTCGGCGTTTGGCAGGGAAGCGGTATACATAGAAAAACGGCTGAAGAACCCTCGTCACGTCGAGATTCAGGCAATCTCCGATAAGCACGGTAAAGTCGTGATTTTAGGAGAGCGAGAATGTAGCATACAGCGGAGGCATCAGAAGCTTCTTGAAGAAGCCCCCTCGGTCGCAGTAAACGAGAATCTTAGGAAGCAACTGAATCATGCTGCCAAGAAGGGACTGTTGGCGGCAGGGTACACGAATGTGGGTACAGTTGAGTTTCTGCTAGACGAGTCTGGGAGGTTCTACTTTCTTGAAGTGAACAAGCGGCTGCAAGTTGAACATCTCGTAACCGAACTCACAACCGGCATCGACATCGTGGAGGAACAACTGAAGGTTGCATCGACCTCGTCTCTAGAGCTGTCGCAAAATGAGGTGAAAGTTGACGGCTGGGCAATCAACTGTCGAATTAACGCAGAAGATCTGCGAAGAAATTTCGTTCCGTCGCCGGGCACCGTGAGCCAATACCTACCCCCGACTGGGCCGGGCATACGTGTCGATTCAGCTCTCTTTTCAGGGTGCACCATCCCGGAGTATTACGACTCGATGGTTGCCAAACTTGCAGCGTGGGGGCGGAACCGGGCGGAAGCAATCCGGCGCATGAGAGGCGCTCTAGAGGAAATCGAAATCGTCGGTGTCCCAACGACAATTCCTCTTCACAGAGAGCTTATGCGTGATGGCCGCTTTATTCGAGGCGACTTCAACACGACCTACTTGAATGAAATACTGCCACGCGTGAACTCGAATCTCCTCGACTTGGAGAAGTTCGCAGCCGTAGTAGCTGCGGCGGGCAGACTGAAGAATCCGCCTCACATGACCTCCTCCGCTGAAAGCCAGACCTCCAAGTGGCGGATGGCTGCGAGAACTCAACTGAGGGCGGATCACAAGCAAGGTTGGTGAATTGCGCACCTACAGAATCCAAGTCAATGAAAGAACCTACACCGTTTCAGTGGAACAAACGGGCAAAGACAAGTTCAGAGCCACAATGAACAATGAGGTCTTCGAAAGCGAATCCGTCGCCAATGCTGAAATCTCAACATGGATCGTCCGAAGTAATAGTAGTAGCGATGTAGTTCGCGCCCAGACCAAGATCCTACAGGGTGACAAGGTTGATGTGTGGCTTGCGGGCCTGCCCTTCCCAGCGTCAGTGGAACCCCTTGGCATAGCCGGTTATACCCTTCCCGCGGAAGTCACCAGGGAGAAACGCGTTGGCGGTGAAATTCGGGCTCTGATGCCCGGGCGCATTACCAGCATCCTCGTGAAGGAAGGGGAGTCAGTAAGTATTGGAACTCCTCTGTTAATCCTTGAAGCTATGAAAATGCAAAATGAAATCGTTTCCCCCATCGCAGGTCGGGTCAAGTCAATCCGCGTTCAAGAAGGCACGGCCGCCAAGAAAGACTCGACCCTCATCGTCGTAGAATGACAAACCTCCGTCCGACTGGCTGGGATGATGGTCGCTTCATTGGTCTGGGCTACGTGGCGCACGAATTCAAAGTAACATGTTTTCCGTACAAAACTACGGCCCCCCTCACCCATGCAGAACCCGCGTTTTGGCAGGCCAGTCTTTTTATCCCGAACTACCTGCTTCGCATGTATGGACGCCTACATCGGGTTAGAAACCGAACCCGGTTCCCAAGATGGCCTCTACAAGATTTTGAGGGCGCGTCAAATAGAAGCTTTCCTCACCCTCGGCGCCCATGACATAATTTGCAGGCTGCCATCTTTCGCCAACCTGGGGGAATTCAGAAGGATGATAGACAGCATTCTCTTCGCTACAGAAAAGGATCGGACCCTGGTCGAAAACACAACCAGCTACATAATTGTGGACCACCATCGAAAGAAAACGGACAAGAAACCCACAGCATTTTGTTTCGTTCGCTCTGGCAGACTCCCCTCTAGAAAGAGGTTTGACGAGATGGTCACTGACGTCTTGGGCATTCCCTCCGTTCTCGCGGTGAGCGTCGTTATCGGTCTCTTCGATTTGGTCTGTGAGGTAATCATGAAGGATATAGCCGAACTCAAGACCACGGTTGACAAAATACTTTCCACCCCAGGAGTCTCACCACGCGCTACAATGGTCTGCATTGTCGTCGGAACTCACGTGGCAAGGTCTTAGAATACCGAAACCCAAACAGCCGCCTAGCCCGTTTCCATCTGCTTTGGTTTCATGTCTGATAATGTAAGCCAACACGCTCCATATTCGCATTCGTCATGGATACCTGCTTCGCATTGATTGCACGAACATGGGCAATCTAGTTCGTAGTCCAATTCCTCGTCCATTTGCGTCGCAACAGCCATCCTCTATAGCCCCCGCTGTCAACCACTTTCTCGGTTGTTCAGTAAGGATGCAATGTAACTGACGTTTCCATCTCACGGTTACAAGACGCTATCAAGGACCCTTGAGCCCGCAGATTCCGCATATTATGGGGTAAAGTGTGAAGTTCCAGAAGTCGAGGATAGTGCTTCCAGATACGTGTACGCGTGTGTGCCCATTGTGAACCATACGATATATGGCTCGCTATGTGGCAGTTTGCCTGATCCTCGTCCAGTAACGATCAAGGTGCGACCGGGGTCACGCTTCAAGGTCCGATTGGCCAGTACCAAACGCAGACTTCGCCACGCCGAGAATAACCTCACAGCTCTCGCGCGGATAAACATGCAACGCTTGGACCCCGTTCTTAACGAAATCCGAAGCAAGCTCGCACACCAAACGTTGCCCCTTCCCTTCGTCAGATTCCTGTAACGATGACTTCACATCGGAAGGAATTGTGATTCCGTAGCGTTGCTCGATCTGCTGAGAATCTGCTCTTCCGCGCAATGGCATTACCCCGACTAAGACGGGTAGCTTTAGACCCTGCTCGCGGGCAAGGTCAAGGAACTCCAAAAATCGCCTGTCAAATACAGGCTGCGTCTGAACTAAGTCCGCCCCTGCAGTTTGACGTTCAATCAGCCTGGAAATTTCGGCTTCAACCCTCGTCTTATCATTCGAGTAAATGACCGTTGGATCGGACCCTACAACAATGCAGAACCCCTCGTTACCGCCAATTCCTAGTTCTCGCTGCAGCGAACGTATGCTGCTTATCAATTGCGTACTCCCTTTGAAATCATACACGTTCTTTGAGACATTGATCTCCTCGCTATTGTTGTACCTGTCGCCTCCCACCACCAAGACGTTCTCCAAGTGCGCCTCAACGGCTGCGAGCAAGATCCCCATCACGGCGTTCCTATTGTAGTCGCGCGGAGTGAGGTGAAAGAGTGCCTCAATCCCTGTCAGATCTCTGAGCCGGAGTGCAACGTAGAAGGGGTTCATCCGGTACTTTGGAGAGCTGTTTTGGTTGGCTTTAAGCTCGGGGAAGCTAACCGAATCGATCACTTTGCTAACCTTCAAGGCCTTGATTACAAGTTCGGATAGATTCGCCGCCTTTGGTGGCAGAAATTCTGTCGTGAATAATCGCTGTTTGCGCGTAAGAATTTCTGTAAGCTTAGTCATCCAGTCTCAGCTCAAGGCTTTAGGAAGCGGAGCGCCGCGCCAGGTCTGCACCCTTCACAATGTTACATAGTTTTGCGTAGGATACGTCCCATGTTCTGGTGCGAAGGCCACAGTCCGGGTTCACATATACTCGTTCGGGGTCGCCCAGGATTTTTGCCGCGTAGACTATCCTGTCGCGAATGAGCTCTGGGCTTTCTGTATCCTCGACATGAACATCTGCGACCCCTAATCCGATTTCTCTGTCGTCCCCATACGCGTTCAGAAGCTCTAGTTGGTTGTAGCCTCCCCGATTCTGGTCGTCGCGGTTGGCGAACTCTAAGGCCAACTGACTGCAATTCCTGAGCTCCAATACGTGCGGGTAGAGTAAGCGGTAGTCGCCATAACATATGTGCACACTGAATTTGCACCCCACGCCCGCCGTGCATTCATTGAATGCTTCGACGAAAAATGGCACCTCTGCGGGTTTGGTCGTAACTGCAGGCTCATCTATCTGGATCCATTCTGCTCCGGCCCTCACGAGTGCTTGGAGGTTTGGACGTATAACCTCCTTCGCAACATCTAGAACGAATTCTCTCTTCGCTTCAAACTTCAATTTCCGAAGGTCCGCATATTTGGCCGCCAGTTGTCGTTGGTAGTATTCATTGAAGGACCACTCCGCAATCGTGTAAGGCCCAGTCACAGGAACCTTCACCTTCCGTTTGGCGTGCTGTCTGACAAAAACCAATTCGTCCAAGTGGTAAGGCTTGCCGAATCCGACCTTACATACACACGCGGCTTTTCTATAGTATCGGTTATCGAAGGATCGGACATGCCCGTAGAACTCGAAGCCTTCCGAATATCTGACCGGGTGCTCATACATCTCGACCCGATTTGCTTCACCATCATAGAGGTAGTCGAGGCCAGCAGACTCGAGAAAGCGAATGCCGAACAAAGAAGCGAGCTGTCTGATTCGCTCCTCCGTTTCAGCGGTCTTTGTTTGAGACAGGAGAGAACTGGCCTCGGGTTCACTCTCGAAGCCCGAGACCTTCGCCCACTTTGACAAATGCTCAAAGTCAGAATCTTCGAGTCTCCTTCCGCGAAGGTACGAGATTAGCCACGGGGCTTTGGGAAGGCTTCCAATCTCCTGAACGGGGAAGAGTTTGGCCATCATCTAGGTGACCAACTTTGCCTTCGTTTCCGCAAGGAGGTGCACCTTTTTCTCGGCTACATTTTGCGGGAGAAATTCCAAGTCGCAGTTGGGACAAAGAACTATGCTTTTCGGTTCCAGGTCTTCTTCAACTTTGGCCACGAATTTGCTGAGGTCCTGAGCGTTTTCAAGCAATGAGTTTCTTCCGTCGATGCAACCGCAGCCCAGGTCCTTATTGAAGTCATTCTGGGTCAAGGATTCGATTGATGTGGCGTAGAAGTCTAATCCTATGCCGTCTATCGGGTAATCCAACAATTGGTCAATCACGGAACCGGCATCGCCGAAGTATGTGTGCAGCATGGTCTTGCCACCTGTTCCCTTCGCACAAACTTCGAACGCATGTTTGGCTACCTCCAGGTCATCTTTCGACCTCCCATCTGTGCAGAGAGCTGGTTCATTGAACTGGAAGTACGAGTACCCGACCCTCTCTAGCTCAGCTACAGTTTGTTTCAGGGCATGGGCGAGGTCATCAACGAGATCCGCGAGCGATGGGTAAGCGGAGTTCTGGGCCAGTACAGCGAAGGTAAATGGGCCGGGAAGAATTGCTTTCTTACGGGCGAGGCCCGGTAGCAGATCATGGCGGAAAAATTGCCCCACGTCCGCACCGCTAAGCGTTACCTTCTCGACTATGATAGGTTTCCGATAGAAAGTGTTGTTATCGAACCACCTTGTGAGACCACCCAGTTGAATTCCCGTGAACACGTCAGAAAAAGGCCTGAAGATGTCTTGCCAATTCAACTGGCCGTCGACTAACGCATCCATTGAGGGGCTACTTTGCAGCTCAACAAGGGACGCGATATCGTTGTCGAGGATCGCGTCCACTTGAGCCTGCGAGATTTTCCCACGTACGGCAGCCCGTGTTGCCTCCACAAGCTGCTCGGAACGTGGGAATGCCCCTGTAAGATGCGCCTCTACCACGAGCAAGCCTCCGTCAGCGTGTTGGATAGCGCGAAACGAGGATATTCCTATATTAATATTCTAGGCCTGCGTTAATTCTAATAGGAATAATGGCTTTGTCCCTAGTTGGTCCGTGGTTGTCTTGCCACAATCCCTTCTGATGTAAGAATTGAGATACTGCTTAATTGGAAAGTAACGTGTTTTCCCCACAAAATTACACCACCCCCCTCCCTCGGCGGCTCGGCCTAGGCGAGGCAGGGGAAGGGCACGAAAAGGCATTATTTGGCTGGAAAGGGGAGGCTTCTGCACCCATCCTCGCCTCGGACCCGGCGGCTCAAGTTGGCGCAACTAACTAACAGGTTTGAAGAAGTATCTTGGCCATCGTGGCCATTCTTCAGGTAAGGACGTTTCAAAATCGACGTGAAGCTCCATTCCAATCCGTATCTCTTCCAGCTTAACGTTCTTTATCATGCCCGGAATCTGGGGGCCCTCTTCCAGTTTGAGTATCCCAACGGCATATGGGGCAAGTGCTTGAAATTGGATTGGCGGAAAATGGATTATCGTATAGGTGAGAAGTTTTCCTTTACCCTTGAATTCGGTCCACTCAATCGTGTAAGCAAAACACTTTGGACAGATGCCCCGCGGTGGCCAGAGAACCGCCCCACATCGTTTGCATTTCACGCCCATAAGTTTCCTTTCGGCACAGAACTTGTAGAAGTTCTCTACAGTTGGAAGGATGAGTCCGTTCTCATCCCGAATGAAACCGCCCACCGCTGACGGCGTTATTACCGAAGTGGCCAACCTGTCCGTCACCTTCAATCTCCACGCTGGTAGATGTGAACGACGCCGGTTGAGGCAGATCCGCCTACGTTCTCTGTGAGCCCAATCTCGGCTCCGGCGACTTGTCTCCGTCCGGCTTGGTTAGTTAGTTGGAAGTAGATCTCACATGCTTGAGCGGTCCCTGTTGCTCCCACGGGATGCCCCTTCGCTTTCAGCCCGCCACTGGTGTTCACAGGGATCTTGCCGCCGAGGTAGGTTACTCCCTCGTCGATCAGTTTGCCACCTTTCCCTTCGTCACAGAACCCCAAGTCTTCGTAAGCGATGATTTCCGCTATTGTAAAGCAATCATGCAATTCAGCGACGTCAACGTCCTTTGGCCCGACTTTCGCCATATTGTAAGCCTGTTGTGCGGCAAGCTTTGTGACCTTCATGCTGCTGAAATTCTCCCGTTCGCAAAGACTAAGAGTGTCTTGAGCATGGCCTGAAGCAATTATGTTCACAGGCGTATCCGTGAACTTCCTTGCAAGCTTTGGTGAGGTAAGCACTATACAGCTGGCACCGTCCGTTCGCGGACAGCAGTCGTAGAGCTTCAAAGGCCATGCGACTGGGCGTGAGGAAAGAACATCGCTGACTGTTATTAGCTTCTGGAAATGCGCTTTCGGGTTAAGGATACCGTGCGCATGGTTCTTTACGGCAATCTTGGCCATCTGTTCCTCCGTCGTCCCATAGCGATTCATGTGGTCCACGGCCATCATAGCGAAAATCCCAGGAAATGAGATCCCATTCCATTGTTCGAAGGGGAAGTCCGATGCCATCGCCAAAATCTCCGTCACCCCGGTTGTACTCACATGAGTCATCTTCTCCACGCCGCCAACAAGAACTACATCGTACATTCCAGAAACAATGGCAAATAGTGCGGTTCGCATCGCGAGACTCGATGAAGCGCATGCCCCTTCAGTCCGGAAGGCGGGATTGGGTAGCAAACCGATCCAGTCTAAGAACAGGGGTGCCACATGGGCTTGGTGTTCATAAGATTCGCTCATCATTCCAACGAAAAGAGCCTGAACGTCGCGTTTGGGATCGAGATTGGGGCACTTATCGAAAGCCTCCCTTGCGGCCTCGGCGAAGATTTCCCTGGTGTACAACCCTTCGCGAACACCGAATTTTGAAACTCCCGCTGAAACAATGCTGGCGAGCGGTGCCGTCATTCTTACCTGCCCCTCTAATCTCTGAATAGTTGATGTCCGAATGCAAGGCGGCAATAATGAAGATA
This sequence comes from Candidatus Bathyarchaeota archaeon, assembly GCA_023247835.1. The sequence goes on along the minus strand of JAHFFU010000001.1, from coordinate 8,554 downwards.
TTGTCTAACTCTCATCCTTTCAATTGAAAGTTGGTCCGATTGCAAATCCCTCCAAGTCATAGCATATCGCAGTTTGCGACAAGGAAAGTGTTGCCTTCACTAAAAGGTGGTCACAGAATTTTCCGTACCTCGAATCACTTTAAATTCCCGTCAGTCCGGCTGGGTAGCTAGGAATGGGGGTTAGAGTCTGAGGAAAGTTGCGGTCGTTGGCGTTGGCGTAACCCAACTAAAGCGGTCTACGCCTGAAGTGTCGTACAAGGAGTTAATCTTCGAGGCCGCGGTGAAGGCCTATGCGGATGCTGGTGTGGACCCAAGGCGTGACGTAGAAAGCTTCGTCTGCTCCTCTGAGGATTTCCTGGAAGGAACCAGTATTTTTGACGAGTACGTTCCCGACCAATTGGGTGCCGTACTCAAGCCTGTCTGTACTATTTCCGCTGATGGGATGTACAGCCTGGCAACCGCGTACATGCAGCTGCTCACAGGGTTGTTTGATGTTGTGGCTGTGGAGGCCCATAGCAAAGCTTCTGACATATTGAACATTTCAACAGTGTATGACCTCGCTCTTGATCCCCTATATACACGGCCATTAGGTTTGAACGCTAGCTTCATCGCTGGTTTAGAAATGAACAAGTATCTTCATTCTCGGGGGGCGAAAACCCTTCACTGCAGAAAAATTGTTTCGAAGAATAGGCGAAACGCGTTATCAAACGACATCGCTATGAACGCAGGTGACGTCACTCCGAAGAATGAAGATGGCACCAAATTCATCTCATACCCACTTTCAGAGGAGGACATAGCGCCAATCGCTGATGGAGCGGCTGTCGTCGTTTTAGCGGCAGAGGACGCAGCGAAGGACCTTCGTGAGGACCCTGTTTGGATAAAGGGGGTCGGCTGGGCGTCGGACAGTCCTACCCTGGAGACGAGGGACTGGGGCGAGGCGACATACGCGAAATTGGCCGCGAAGAAGGCATATGGGTTGGCGAAGATCGGAAATCCCGCACGGGACATTCAAGTCGCGGAAATAGACGACACTTACTCATACAAGGAGCTGCAACATATTGAAGCGACAGGTCTCTCTGGGGACCTAAAGGCTCACGAGCTCCTAGACCAAGGCGTCTTCGATTCCGCGGGCTCGCTTCCTATCAATCCCTCTGGCGGAAGTATCGGAATGGGGCACACATTGGAGATGAGTGGCCTAGTTCGCGTAATCGAATTGGTTCAGCAGCTGAGAGGCCAAGCCGGCCGTCACCAGGTCCACGGAATTCATACAGGAGTAGCCCAAACATGGAGAGGAGTGCCAACGACCAGCGGGGCTGTTATCGTTCTAAGTAACAGGTGAGTGACATGTTTGTTAAGAAACGAGTAGCTGTCGTGGGTGCGGGTATTACAAAGTTCATGCGAAGGGCCCAGGAAACTGGGAAGGAACTGGCTTACGAAGCTGTTCGGCAGGCATTGGATTCTAGCAACTTGCTAATTGAGGACATCGAGTCAGTGGCCCTGGGAAGTGCGCCCGACGCATTCGACGGCCTTCATATGAAAGGTGAATACCTTCTGGATGGAGCAGGCGGTTGGAGAAAACCCTACTCAAGGAATTTCGTAGGCGGAGGGACGGGTGTGTTCAGCGCCATCCACGGCTGGTTCCACGTGGCTTCGGGGCTCTTCGACACTTGTCTAGTTGTTGCAGAAGAGAAGATGTCCAGTTGCCTCCCACATCCACAGGCGGCGTTTCTCACGATTTTCGACAATATGATCGAGCGACCGCTCGGTCCCAATTTAATCTGGATATTCGCCTTGGAAATGCAGCGCTACATGCAAAAATACAAGATTCCGAAAGAGCAGATCGCTCAAGTCGCTGTCAAGAACAAGCGTAACGCTCTCGACCATCCATCGGCACAGATTGCGCAAGAGGTTACTCTTCAGGATGTGCTAAATTCAGAAGTTTTGGCTTGGCCGGTTCAACGACTGGACATTAGCCCGGTGAGCGATGGAGCGTGCGCAATTATTCTGGCCTCCGAAGATGTGGCACGCAAGATCACAGATTCACCAGTGTGGATTGATGGCGTCGGTTGGAATCAGGACACGGCCTATTGGACGAACCGGGACCTCTATTTCCCACGCTATGTGGCAAACGCTGCTCGTATGGCGTACAATATGGCCGGGATCAGTAACCCGCGGAGGCAGATCGACTTCGCCGAGCCGTACGACCCATTCGACTACAAGGAATTGCACCACATGGAAGGTTTGCTCCTCTGCCGAAAAGGCGAAGCACCCAAACTCACCGCCGAAGGCGTCACCGAGCGGGATGGAAAATTTCCGGTTTGCCCATCTGGCGGACTCTTGGGCGTTGGAAACCCAATAGCAGCTGCTGGGCTGATGAAGATCTGCGAGCTGTTTTGGCAGCTTCGCGGAGAAGCCGGAAAGCGGCAGATACCAGGCGACCCACGCACTGCAGTCGCACAGGCATGGGGGGACCTGATGCAGATCGGAACCGTTGTGGTGATGCGTGCATAGAAGTGGATAAAGTTTGAACAAAGAAATGCAACCTCTCGGTGTCCCACTCAAGGAAGAGGACATCGAACGCCAGAAGGTTCTTTCAGTCGTTTACCACCCGAGGACAAAATATTCATGGGCCACTGGCGTCGCTGTGGGGGAATTCCTCAGAGGCCTGAAAGGTGGGTTCATTACCGGCAGTAAGTGTGACCAGTGCGAACGAATTGTTGTTCCGCCTCGTATATTCTGCGAATGGTGCTTCCGAAGGACAGAAAACTGGGTTAGACTCCCCGATACGGGAATCGTAAACACTTACTCGGTTTCGTACATTAATGCAGACACCACGCGCGTCAAGACCCCGACCATACCAGCCGTCATTGAGATTGACGGAACGTCAAACGCAGGCTTCCTACACTTAATCAGTGAAGTGAAACCCGAAGACGTGAAAATTGGGATGCGAGTCAAGGCAGTGTGGATGGAGCCATCGAAACGTCAGGGCTCGATAACTGACATCAAGTATTTTGCACCCGCGAGAAGGTGAGACGCCATGAGCACAGCACCAATCCGGATTGAGGGAGACTTCCCAGTTTATTTCAGGTACACGGCGGGCATAGCGGGAGAGAGATTCTTCCGCGAGATTATGGACAACGGAAGACTCGTCGCAAGCAGGTGTGCAAAGTGCAACTTGAACTACCTTCCACCACGTATTTACTGTGAGCGCTGCATGTCTAAGCTCGAAGAATACGTGCAGATTGACAACACCGGAACCGTTGAAACATTCACTATGTGCCACCAGGATGCAGACGGGAAAGAACTCTCAGAACCGGTCACAGTAGCGCTGGTTCGATTCCCCTCGGCACACGGCGGAATAGTCCACAGGACGAAAGGTCAAATCTCGATCGGCGACAGAGTGCGATTGGTTTTCAAGGAAAAGTCGAAACGGACCGGCTCAATTCTTGACATAGACTACTTCGAAAGGGTCGCCTAATTGGGGCGATCCTAGTACCTATTTCCAACGTTCCTTCTGAACCCGGTTAACAATATGATCGACGATAGTCTTTAGCGAAGTACCTGGACCGAAATTCCCTGTTATACCCATTTTTTCAAGTTTGGGCTTATCTTCTTCGGGAATAATTCCCCCGCCGACTAGAAGAATATCGGTTGCGTGTTTCTCCTTGAGTGCTTTGGCGACTTTAGGGAAGGCGGTCATATGTGCTCCGTTGAGTAGGCTCATCGCGACTACGTCAGCATCTTCGTCTATTGCCATTTGGGCAACCTGCTCGGGGCTAGCCAAGAGCCCCGCATAGATAACTTCCATGCCGGCGTCTCGAAGGGCCCTGCACAGGACTAGGGCGCCGCGGTCGTGCCCGTTTAGCCGTAGGATTACGCGAGCCCAGGCTTCGCCACAAGCACCCTGACCTTTCTCTGTTGAGTTTTACTAGCCATCATCGTTGTTGAGATCGTCCCACCTCCCAGTCTCATAGTATTGATGGTTCTTTCCAACCCCCGAAAACCTGCTTCCCGACATCAACAATTTCTCCTAGCGTTGCATAGGACTTTACTGCTTTAAGCATGGGGTAAATGCAGTTCGAATCAGGATCCTTGAACGACTTGCGAAGTTCTTCCAAGGAATTTTTCACTCCAATAGCATCCCTGGTCTTCCTAATTTCACTCAGTCGTTCGATTTGCCTTTTTCGCACCTTCTCGTCAATTTTTAGCGTCTCTATAGGAGAAGCCTCATTCATTTCGTAAGCATTAACCCCTACGATGACTCTTTTGCCTTCTTCCATCTGCCTCTGATACTTGTACGAAGTGTCTGCAATTTCCCTCTGAATGAAACCCTTCTTGATGGCGGGCAGAATACCGCCCAGGTCTTCGATTCTCGCTAGATACTCGTAAGTTCGTTGTTCCATCTCGTCTGTCAACCATTCCGCATAATACGAACCGCCTAAAGGATCAATGACGTCGGCAACGCCCGTTTCTTCAGCCAAGAGCTGCTGAGTTCTAAGCCCTATTAGCGCAGCTTTTTCTGTTGGCAGAGCCCACGCTTCATCATAGGCGTTCGTGTGTAAAGATTGGGTGCCACCAAGTACGGCAGCCAATGCCTCTACCGCTGTTCGCACGATATTGTTCAGTGGTTGCTGCCATGTTAGGGACACACCAGAAGTCTGCGTGTGAAATCTCATCAGCATTGATCTTGGATTCCTGGCACGATATTTCTCCTTGAGCACCTTCGACCATATTCGCCGGGCGGCGCGGAATTTCGCAATTTCTTCGAAGAAGTCCATTCCGCAGTTAAAGAAGAAGGAGAGCCTCGGCGCGAAGTCGTCTACCTTCAAGCCAGACTCAAGCCCCAAGTCAACGTAAGCAAATCCGTCCGCTAAAGTGAAAGCCAGTTCCTGAAGGGCGCTCGAACCGGCCTCTCGAATGTGGTATCCGCTTACGCTGACGTAATTCCATTGGGGCAGATGCTTTGTGGAGTATAACATCATGTCGCGGATGATCCGGAGATGAGCTTCGGGTGGGTACACCCACTCTTTTTGAGCCGCATACTCCTTCAAAATATCAGTCTGGACCGTACCCCGCAGCTTCTCAGGGGCCAGCCGACGTTCCTCCGCGACCGCAACATACATACAGGTCAGAACGGATGCCGGCGCGTTGATTGTCATTGAAGTGCTGACTTCATCGAGTGGGATTCCATCCAAGACGACTTCCATGTCCTTAAGTGATGAAACTGAGACTCCGCATTTGCCTACCTCACCCTCGGCCCTTGGGTGGTCGGCGTCGATCCCATACAAAGTGGGCATGTCGAAGGCGATACTGAGCCCAGTCTCCCCCTCCTTGAGAAGGTACTTGAGGCGCGAATTCGTTTCCTCAGGGGTCCCGTAACCTGAGAACATTCGCATGGTCCACGGACGGCCCCTGTACATGGTCGGGTAGATCCCGCGGGTGTACGGGTATTTACCCGGGAGTCCAAGGTCCTCAGAATAGTCGTGGTAGGCTACGTCCGCAGGCGTGTAGAGGCGCTTCAGGGGAATTCCAGAAGGGTTTTCGAAACTGACCTTTCGCTCTGGCGCCTTGGCCAACCATTGCTTTACAGCCCCCCGCTCCCACTTGCGCCGCCTACCTAAGACCGAACGAATCTCT
>JAHFFU010000001.1:0-2817 GCA_023247835.1 Candidatus Bathyarchaeota archaeon | reverse complement strand
AGAGCCGAGGGAGAAGTCGGTCGAGTAGGTGTGCCAATTAGCTCAGTGGAAGACATGCAATTACTTTTCCAAGGAATCAATCTGGGAAAGATCAGTACCTCGATGACCATTAATGCCACGGCTGCTGTAATGCTTGCAATGTATGCAGTGGTTGGCACAACGCAGGGAGTTCCGCTTGCACAGCTACGTGGGACGACGCAGAATGATATTCTGAAGGAGTACATAGCGCGAAATACCTACATCTTTCCTCCCGAGCATTCGTTAAGGCTGTCGTTAGACATAATCGAGTTCTGCGCCAAGAAAATGCCGATGTGGCATCCGATCAGCATTAGCGGGTACCACATTAGAGAAAGTGGCGCTAATGCAGTCCAAGAACTCGCTTACGCGTTTGCCAACGCAAAAGAGTACGTAAGAGGTTGTATTCAACGCGGATTAAGTGTAGATGAGTTCGCACCACATCTATCCTTCTTCTTTGCATGCCACAATGATTTCCTAGAAGAGATTGCGAAATTCCGCGCCGCCCGCCGCATTTGGGCACATATAATGAAAGAAGAATTCCACGCCAAAAACCCGGAATCCATGAAACTGCGCTTCCACACCCAAACTAGTGGAGAGACACTGACTGCCCAACAACCGCAAAACAACGTCGTAAGAGTAGCCATACAAGCGCTGGCCGCAGTCCTTGGGGGCACGCAATCACTGCACACGAACTCTCTCGACGAGGCATTATCGCTGCCGACTGAAGAAGCGGTCAAAATAGCCCTCAGAACGCAGCAAATAATTGCGTACGAAAGCGGTATCACTAAGGCGGCCGACCCGTTGGGTGGAAGCTACTACCTTGAGCACCTGACGAACCAGATTGAGAAAGATGCCTCTGCCGAAATATATCGAGTCGAAAAACTAGGGGGGTCGGTTAAGGCAATTCAGAAGGGCTACATCCAAAGCCGAATTCGCGAAAGCGCCTTCAAACACCAGCTGGAAATTGAATCAGGGCGAAACAGGATAGTCGGCGTTAACTTATACGTCGACCCGAAACCATACCCAATTAAAATACATAAGATCAACCGGGTGGCGGTACGACGGCAAATCTCCCGAATCAGGACGTTCAAACGAAAGCGTATGAAAAGTCAACTGGCACAACATCTTGGAAGACTTCGGAAAGCTCTCGAGCGAGATGAGAACGTAATGCCCCTGATAATTGAGGCTGTGAGATCGAGGGCTACCACTGGGGAGATCAGCGATGCAATAATGGAAGTTTACGGAGAGTTTCACCCGAAGACCATCATCTAAGGAAATGATGAGGCATCTGGACCTGTGCCAAAGCCGAAATCGAATTCCACACTCAAAATGCTAATTCGAAAAGCTGTTCAAGGTGACCGACGCGCAATTTCACAGTTAATGTCGATGGCTGAGAACGATCCGCATTCAAGAATCGCGATTCTCTCCAGCTTGTATTGGCTTGCGGGCAAGGCCCATGTAATTGGCATAACAGGTCCCCCCGGATGCGGAAAGAGCACGCTAATTTCGCAACTCGCCAAGCGATATAGAGACACTGGCCGCAGTGTCGGAATCGTTGCCGTCGACCCGTCAAGTCAGATTACAGGTGGAGCCTTACTGGGGGACAGAATCAGAATGGGCGAACTGGCGGCGGATCCGAAGGTCTTCATCAGAAGCATGGCCACTCGCGGGCATTTTGGTGGAATTGCCCGAGCAACAGAAGACGCCGTGCGAGTCCTAGACGCGTCGGCGATGGACTACGTAATCGTTGAAACAGCGGGAGCGGGTCAGTCCGACGTTGACGTGAAGGCGCTAGCCCATACCACTATCGTGGTGACAGCCCCTGGGTTGGGAGATGAGATCCAAGCTCTGAAAGCCGGAATAATGGAAATCGGAGATATCTTCGTCGTTAACAAGGCTGACAGAGAGAGTGCAGACCGCGCGGCCCAAGAAATCCACCAAATGATTATGATGTCCGAACCAACGAGCGGCTGGCGACCCCGTGTCTTGAAGACGGTCGCCACCTCCGGAGACGGAGTTACAGGCCTTGTGGAGGCAATAAACCAACACTCAAAATATCTGAAGGAGTCTGGCGGACCAAGAAGAGCGGAAGGCAACCGGTTGCGTTCCGAGGTGCTCGACGCAGCAAAGCTATACTTCGAGGACATATCCTTGAAGGAGATAGCGTCATCAGAAATGTTCCAGAAAGTCATGAAACAGGTGGAAGCACACAAAACAGATCCCTACACTGCCGGCCGAAGGTTAGTCACCAAGCGGCGCGCAAGCCGATAGTTTGGTCCGCTTCATGTAAAAGGAGTAAAAGGTAGGAGCCTGACCATTGCATGCGATTCTGCAACTCCTATTTTACCCGAGCTCTCAGAACTTGTATTCAAAGTTGCAGTGTTTAGTGGCCTACTGAAATATTCTCTTTATTCCCCTCACTCTGTTGAAGGCTCTATCGTTTGAATATATTTCCGTCAACTTCAGGCGCTCCATCTGAGCGAGGTAAACCCTGTCGAAGAATTCTAAGCGCGGATAGGAGCGTTCAAGCTCGTAGGCTCTCAACTCGTCGGCATAGCTGGTCTCAGCCTTCTCCAGGCTTGGATAAGAAGCGACCGCGCTCAGGAAAGTGTGAATCTCGGCCTTCCTCTTGTGGTACTCAAGCCATGCACAGACTTCCGCTATGACCAGAGTCGATGTTACAGCTTCTTCCCCTGCATCAATCCTGCCAAGAATTGTCTTAGCTGTCGACCCAAACTCTGGGTGCGCTGTTATAACGTAAAGAAACACGTTCGTCTCAACGAATTTCAAACGCTCAGT
>JAHFFU010000065.1 GCA_023247835.1 Candidatus Bathyarchaeota archaeon | reverse complement strand
CCTTCACATCCGATTCACGAACCGGATCTTCCCGGACAACTCCAACGAAGCAGGCCACCGCACCCGCCTCATGATAGCTAGGAAGCTTCGAAAAGTAGTCCAGTATTTGGGCTAGGTCAACTTCACCCTTCCTATGAAGTCCGATATCCTCCATCAACCATGACGCCTAGGAAGTTCATTATCGCATATAGTATGAAAAATACTCCGTGAGGTACCAGCCACCCTATCAGAGGGAGTGAATCTACGCCGTCGGCTGTGCATCGGTTTTCATTTTCTCAAGCTGCTGGTTTTCAGTATCGAACTTTGTCCCGACAATCTGCACTTGGTAGATGGCTTTGGGTGCGTTGCAGAATTCGCATGGGGGCCCGAACCCTTCGGGGCTCGGTGAGACCCGAAGCCAGAGCTGGTTTATTCCAGCGTAAGTAAGGTCAATTTTGATTTTGTCTCGGGCACAGTTTTCGCAGAGATAGAAAGGCATCGCGCACACTGAGTCCCGCGATAATTATTCACCAGTTATTAAGACTTCGAATCCTCAATCATGTACCCATTCGTCGAACTGTCTCAGAGCATCTCTCCCGTTCCTGAGGTTCTTGCAATCTTATCAGCCTTATGCGACTCGGGGTAAATGCCTTATCAACACAATGTGTTCAGGTTAACTCTGATTCCCTCATCGTCGCAACCGAGATAGGCATCTCACTTCAGTTAAACGTTCTGTAAATGAAACTCTTGGAATCGCATCTCGAGCGGGGGGACTGATTGCCTCGGCATAAGCAGGATTTCAGAACCCCAAAGGTCGGTTATTCTGAATTGTTGACAGGGAAAGAGTGGCTAAATATCACACAAGGGACTGTAACGCAAAGTTGCAGCCTGACATTTGCATGGAACACTGACGGCGATGATGTTGGTCAGGGCTACTGTCTTTGAAGTCGTATCCCGACTGGGTACGAAGATTCGCCTAAGCGACATCCAATGGTCGCACATAGAGGTAAGGCATGAAGAATTGCGAGGTCAGCTCGACAAGATGAAACTAGCTTTGATTGAACCGGATACCGTTTATTATTCGGCCGGTGAGAAAACTTACCATTACTACAAGAAGTTCAGCAGCACCCCAGTTTCGGAGAAATATCTGTTGCTCGTTGCGAAGCATCGAGATGGTGAAGGTTTTATTATAACAGCGTTCTTCGTTGCTAGGACAAGAAGACGGGAGAAGGTTCTGGTCTATGGAAGCAAGAATCGCGATTTCATATGACAAGGAAGCGGACGTCATGTATATGTCATTCGAAGATAGCGCAGCAGAGGCGGAAGAGATCGAAGAAGGGGTATTCGCACGTTATGATCCCAAGAGTAGGAAGCTTGTCGGTTTCACGATAACGAATTTCTCCAAAAAGTTCACGAAACAGCCGCGCGAAGTAACCATACCCAGTCAAGCCTAGAGCCACAGCCGCCTACAAGGATCAGTCTATCCCTGAAACCGGATGACTCGAAACGAACCTAATACGTAACGCCGCGACATTTTGTCATGTGTGTAGCCGCGTCTTCGCCGTTTGAGAATCACGAATACTACTCCACCAACGTTCAGTGAACATAGGCATTAGCTATATTACCGCCGTCGGAATGGTTCCGGCTGCGAGTTGTTCGACTGATGCAGTGCTCTTCATGCGGTAAGACAGTGCCTGACGCGAAGTTCTGTTCCAGTTGCGGCGCAAAAATGTGGGCCACCCAAAGGTGTGGCCCCAGTTCCTTGTTCGGGTTTTCTACGCCTTAGGTTATTTTCAGAATCATGGAATCGCCCGGCGGCTCCGTGTGACGAAGAAAAGCTGAGTATTCGCAACCATACTGACAGGGGTCCTCCTCAGTCGAGGACTTTGGATGGAAGATTCGTTTGCATTCTACTTAGTTTCCTACATTCTTGAGAATGAGGCTTTGACCGGTAGCTTGGTCTCCCTTATCTTTTGTGTTCGCTTGGTGGCGTTGAGGACGGCGAAACCGGAGATGTTGCCGCTCTCATCCACTCTGACGAAGATATCGTCCCCCGCGTCCTTGAAGAAGCCCCTCCGTGGTTTGGCGAAACCCACTTCAAGGATGTCTCCTTCTGGGTCGAACCAGATTCTCAGGGCTTCCTGCTCCATACTGGATCCTCTGTCTTCACTGTGTCCGTGAAGAACGCGGTCACTATAAAGCCTTCTTCGTTCAGCATCCGGACGACGGCGAGAAGATACTTCTCGGTGACAGGGGTGTTCTTGTAGTGCCTGTAGAATAGCCAGATAGAAGCATCATAGATGCTTCTTCGGACCTCATCGGGCTCGACCACGGTTTCTCTCAGCCTATCAATCTCGTCCTTCATTTCCGGGTGCTCACGCACGTGTTTCCATCGGTCCTCATCTAACCTCACAATCTTGCCCACTTTGGACGTGACGTCGAGAACGACCAACAAGAATTACCTTCAATTAGTGTGGGTCCTGCTTCAGGACGAGGGCGGACTTGATGAACTTAAAAGTCTTCGTCAGTTTCATAAAGAAAAATAACAACAGATGCGGTAAATGTTGGCGACGTATGAATCGGTCGAATCCCTCAACAGAGATTGAAGGGCAACCCTAGCGGCTAGAATTAGACCCCGTAACGGAGTTGAACCTTTAGTTCAAATCCTTCTCGGGGCCATGATCTTTCACTTTAAGAACCCGCATTATGTCGACAGCAAAATAAGATCGACAGAATGGAATTCAAAACTCGAAGTGGGGGGGCGGCGGAGGGTGGAAACATTTGAGCGGCTTGTTGCAGACGCTGAGGGGCAACCCTTCTCTGGTTGGGATTTCTCATATTTGAAGAACCGTTACGAGGAAGGTGAGTTCTCATGGGACATCCGAAAGATGCTGCTTGAAAGCTTGAGGCACAGTCGGTCCCTACTTGATTTAGGTACTGGGGGAGGAGAATTTCTGTCCTCTCTGCAGCCACTCCCCAGAACCACATGCGCAACTGAAGGATACGCTCCCAACGCAAGAATTGCGCGAAGGAAGCTTCAGCCCCTTGGGGTTGATGTTGTCCAGACATTTTGCGAAGACAACGGAGGACCGAGCCCGCAAAAGGGAGCGTTGCCCTTTAGGGCTAATACTTTCGACTGTGTCATGGACCGGCACGAGGCCTACATAGCAAACGAGGTGTACCGCGTACTGAAACGGCAGGGTGTCTTTATTACTCAACAGGTGGGCCACGGAAACAATGCCGAGCTGCACGATTTTCTGCAGGAAGAAAGCGAGAAAGAATCGGAAGCCTCGTGGAACTTCAGGAAGGCGGTCGTTGAACTTGAGGCAGTCGGCTTTCGTGTTATGGAGCGGAGAGCAGAGTCCACGAAGTCGCGATTCCTAGACATTGCAGCCATTGTCTACTACCTAACGTTTATTCCGTGGGAGGTACCGGGATTCAGCACGAAAAAATACGATCGAAAGCTCAGAGAAATAGACAGGAGAATTCGATCCGACGGGTTCTTCGAGGTGAGTACGGCGCGATTCTTTGTCATCGCGGTTAAGGAAGCGGGCTTGTCATCTGGCTAATCGTTGAACTCAATAAACGACGCCAATAATCGGTTCTCATACAAATCTATTTATTCCTGTGGTATGAAAGTTATACTTGTGAGAAAATGGAAGAGCCTGAGATTGCCGTGGTGGGAACGAAGGGCCAGATAGTCATACCGCAGCAGCTGAGGAGGGCGCTAAAGATCAAGCCGAAGACCAAGCTTGCGGTCTATAGAAGGGGAGACAAGCTGGTGGTAACGATGCTTGAGATTCCACCTTTGGGCGAGAGCCTGAGGCAACTGTTCAGCGAAATAGACGAGCAATACAAAGGAAAGCGGAGGCCAACTGAAAGAGAGATACTCCAGGAGATTCAGGGGTACAGACAGGAGAGGCGAGCGAGACAGGGCGTATGAGATGCGTGTTGCGATCGACACAAACGTTTTGGTCTCCGCTTTAATCGGTCCCGGAAGATCTAGGCGTCTGGTCGTTAAGCTACTTGAAGCACACTCAGTTGTTTCTTCTAAAGAGATGTTAGCCGAACTCGCGGACGTACTTTCAAGGGGAAAATTCATTGAAGTCAGAAGCTCTCAGGTTGACGAGTTTCTGTCAGTCTTAGTGAGCAGGTCCGAATTTGTGACCGTCAAGCAACGGCTCAGAATTGTTTCAGAAGACCCGGATGACGATATAGTTCTTAGCACCGCGTCTGAAGGAAGGGCCGACTACATAGTCTCGGGAGACAAGCATCTGCTGAAACTGAAAGAGCTCAAAGGAATCAAGATAGTCATGGTCAAAGATATGCTTGAGATAATGCGCCGTGAAACTGGCTAGCTGGTAGAGACATGCTCTGTGTAGGAGATTGCGCTGAATCGCGGGCTGGATGGGATTCGGAACTTGATAGGTGCTAGGGCTTCGTTCGCGCTGACGTTTGATTCAGCTACTCCTACGATCACGTGAGGAATCGTCTAAGCACCATCGTGAAAGGAACGACAACGAAATCACTCCTGTGGACTGCATAATAAGCTCCTTTCCACAGACTCCACAACCTGCACCTACGACCACAATGTAACATGATCGATCACGAAGGCTTAGAATTCGCCTCGTACGGGCGTTGAATCTTTAGGTCAGCTCCCTCTCCCGGCGCCAGACCTTCAGCTCGAACGCTGCATAGGACTCACTATGATGAGTTCCGGGGGCGTTACATCCACGACCATTGCAAACCGCATGAAAGTGCCCTCATAACCAAGGATGAGCTCCCTTGTTGAAAGATGAACGATGCGGAACGGCTACGATGATTAGGCCCAATCCAATTATGATCAGCGCTTGCGCCCGATACCGATACTGAAACTTAGCAAACGCGTAATAACCAGGTTACCCACCACGGCTTAGCGTTTTCATTCAGGGAGGTGACATGTTGTCTGCCCAGAAGGATCCGCAAAAAGACTTGCTGATGCTCTATGCATATAGCTCCTTAGCGAATTTCTGGATAACCCTCGGAGCCAAGGAGGCCGTGGATGAAGATGAGGCGAGAACGTTTCTCCAGCTCCAGCAATCCTTGATCAAGCAATTCGAGAAAACCTTGGAAGTGCACTTAGACGAAGACTCGATGGAAGCCTTCCGAAAATACGTCAACAGCTATCGAATCCGCATATCATGATCACGTGAATCATGTTGAGCTTGGTGTGTTGAACGCTCTGCAAATGTAGTGACGTTGCTCCACGTTACAACGTGAACTACGCGTAGCAAAACTTACCACAGTCACTGCCGGCAAAGGACACTTATATTAGATATCGTCGCACACCCCATTCAGGATGGGATTGTGGGTGAGGTATTCGAAGCCGTTATTCCTGCTTAGTGTTATGATTCTGGCTTTCGTGCTTCTTCCACGCGCTTACGCATCACCTGTTGTGGTAAGTATCACGCCCACATCTCAAGCAGTGCCGCAGACTTCTTTGGCATCGTATACCATTGGTTTGTCAGGTGCGGCCAAGACAGCATACAAGCTGAGTCTTTCCGGTTTGGTCCCCGGAGCATCAGGATCATTTTCATCGAACCCTGTCTCGACGCCGCCTGGTGGTGGAACAGGTTCAGGAAGCTCCACCCTCACGATTGACACGAGTAGCACTCCACTGTATTGTCCGGGAGCATATTCGTTTACTGTTTCGGCCAGCAATACAACGTCGGCGCCAGTGCCTGCTACCGCTGCTGATCCTGGCAGCATGAGTGCAACGCTCGTGGTCCTGCAGGTCGGACCTTCACTGGCGGTTACTGTTTCCAGCGCTAAACCGGCTTACAGGGTTGGGGATAAGGCGACTATTATTTTGACTGCGAACAGGCCTGCGGAGGGGCTTCTTACCATTTCCCCACCGTCCGGCGTTCCTTCCACTTTCAGCTTCATAATCTACGGGCCGGCTTACTCGCTTACGAGAAGCCTAACAGTCAATGCAATCGGCCGCTGGTCCGTGACTTTTCAAGCGGATGACTTCTGCTCTGGGTTTAGCAGTGCTTCGGCTTCCTTTGACGTAACACCCGACACCTACGATGTTTCCATTTCTTTGGACGGTGTTCCAGCTCAGTATTCTGCGCAATTGAAGGTGGATGATCAACCTCAAGGCACCATCGGCGGGGTCGAGATAAAGGGACTAAGCTTCAAGATCGAAACCGCTCACACACTCAGCGTCGATCAGTATGTTCAAGGCGATGCAGGTGTTCGGTACTTTGCCTCGCAGAATACTTGGAAAGTCAGCTCAGCAGGAACCCATACCTTCCCATACGAAACCCAATACTTGTTCACCGTGGTAACTGACCCGGACGGAATTACTG
>JAHFFU010000064.1 GCA_023247835.1 Candidatus Bathyarchaeota archaeon | reverse complement strand
ATGCTGGTCCCAAGCTTAATTTTCTTGGTGGATAAGGCGCAGGCCGTGAGAATGGAAAAAGCATCCCAGCCGTGACCTTCAGCCATCCACGCAGATGAGAAGCGTCTTCTTTCAGCCAGCTTGACACATTCTACTATGTCGTTAGCTGTCATCCCGCCCCAGAAGCTGATACCAACTTTACTCATTGCAGTCCTTCCTCACGCTAGGGCTCCAATATAAAATTCGACTGACCGTAATTGGGGAGCGCATCCAGGATTTAGAGCCAAGCTGTCTCATTGCGTCGCTATTTAATACAATAGAGAGTTTATTAGGTCTAGTTCACAAATACCTTGCGATTATCATATGAGGATAAAGTTCATTGTCCCATTCCCGTTGGATGAAAATGGCGTTAAGCTCCGGGAGGCTCAGTTACCAAAAGAGGTAAGGCGACCGGGTTACGAGGTTACGTTCGTTCCAGTGAAGAACAGCGCTGCCTGGGCAGACAGCGAATACGATCTCACCCTATTAGATATGATGATCTTCGAGGCGGGTCTCAACGCCGAAGCCGAGGGATACGATGCTGTGTGCATAGACACGATGAGCGACTCCGGATTGCACCCTCTTCGATCGAGGCTTAAGATACCCGTCGTCGCACCTGCGGTCGCTAGTATGCATCTCGCATGCATGCTCGGTCACAAGTTCTCCATCATCACTATGTGGGACAAGTGGATTCACCTCTACAAGAAGCACCTCGATGAGTACAAGCTGTGGGATCGGTGCGCATCCCTCCGGCACATTGGCGAGGCTCCTAACCTCGAGGAGCTGTTGACCGGCAAAGAGGAGACTTTCAAGAAGCTTGAAGCGGAATCCTGGAAGGCCATCAAGGACGATGGAGCCGATGTCATCATCTTGGGTTCAACAACGATGCATCAGTCGCAGAAGTACCTAGCTGAGAGACTACCTGTGCCTGTGCTCAATCCCGGTTTGGTCGCCTACAAGATCGCGGAAATGCTGCTAGAGCTCAAGCTCTCGCACAGTAAAGTGGCCTATCCCTCACCTCAGAAGCCCAAGGACGACATGGTCTTTGCTATGGCGGAAACTTCGAAGAAGTTCTCGTGGCCCTGAGCATTTACAATCACAGCAACTTACAGGCTAGGAATCCTTTTGAGCTAGGCAGACGAACACAGGCGAAGAAAATAGGGCGTCATGATCTTTATTTGAAATTGAGGCGAACGTTTCTGCTGATTCTCGTATCAGTCAAGAAGCTTTACAATGGACAGCTTTTGGTTTACCCCTCTCCAATAAGAAGGCAGGGGAAGTCCGGTGCTCGAGATTGGTTGACTTTGTAGTATTCGCTCTCATTACCCTAGGATTCCTCAGCGTTATTTTGAACACTGTCGTCGGGGGAGGAGCGGGTACAGTGCTCACGCCATTAATGATTCTCGTTTTCCATCAATCCGCCAACGTCGCGATAGCGACCACCTTCGTCGCTGTCACCGTCGGAGCGGTGGTGTCGACCTTTGCTTACTCAAGGCAGGGGCGCGTGGACTATCGCATCGGATTCGTTCTCGCCGGTCTGACTTTGCCTGGTGTAGTTCTAGGCGCCTTCCTTACGAGCTGGGTGGAAGGCCCTATTTTCGACCTAATACTTGGTGGCGTCGTGATGGCTCTAGCAGTTCTAACCTGGGTGAGTCCGCGAGTCATGCCTGGAACGGATCCTAAGGGAGGATGGACCCGAAGCTTCACTGACGCATTTGCTACCGACTTCGCATACACTATCAACAGAAGGGTAGCCATATTCGGTGCCGTGATCACCGGGTGGCTGGCTGGTATCTTCGGAGCAGGCGGCGGCTTACTCCTCACGCCGACTATGATCGTAGCAGGCTTCCCGGTTCACATCGCATTGGGAACAGTCAGGCTGGTTGCTTCAGTGCTTTCTCTGGCAGCTTCAGTGACGCGGTTCTCCTTGGGACAGGTAGAAACGAGTTTCGCTCTTTGGCTTTCTATAGGTGCGGTAGCTGGTGCCTTCGTAGGAGCGAGACTAGCTCGGATTCCGAAGAGTGAGCTTCTGAGGAGAATAGTCTCTGTGGGGATTTTCCTGCTCGGTTTGGCCCTAGTTTTGGCACCGTCATTCTGAGCCACTCTGAGGAAAGGATCGCATTCCTCGCTACAACGAAGTCGTAGATGACCCGTAGTGCAAGCAGTGGTTGATGTGTATCAGGAGTTAGTTGTTCATCACGTTGCCCCTTTCGCACTGTTGAATATTGGTCACATGAAATTCATTCTGTACGTTGGTTCTCCTTCATCCCATTTCTGATAGAACGAACGCACATGAGCCACCAGTTTTGCCAGATTCTGATCTAATTCTGAATCCCTCTCTCTCCACTTTCTCATCCCACGCAGGAGCTTCGACTTGTCAGCTTTCAGAAATCGCTTGTTCCGAACAACTAGATCGCCATTGATCATGACGTGATCCACATCAGAGCCCTTAGCCCGAAGGACAAGCAGGTCAATTAGTGAAAGTTTCGGGCTTACGAAGGGAGTCGTGAACCGTGCCATGTTGACTAAGATGATGTCAGCTTTTCTCCCAATTTCGATTGCCCCGATCTCGCTAAGAGCAACCTTGGAACCCCCTATGAGGTTCATGTCCAATATTTCCTCTGAGCTAAGATGACGGGCCTGCACGCCAGGAACCCGATGAAGTAACGAGCAAAGCCTCATCTCTTGAAACATGTCTCGCTCATCGTTGATATTTGCACCATCGAGCCCGATGGCGACACTCATCCCCGCTCGCTTCATATCTAATACAGGCGCGATGCCGTTGAACAATCGAAGGTTCGAACTAGGATTATGGACAGCGGTTGCTCCAGTCTTGGCTAGAACCGAAATGTCCTCCCTCGTCAGCCAGATCGAATGGGCACACGAGACTTCTGGCCCCAGAATACCTAGATCTTCCAAATGTTTGGCCGGAGTTTTTCCTAGGAACTTCGACCCGTATTGAGCCTGATAGCGAGTCTCTACTAAGTGGGTGTGAATACCTGTCTGTAGACTAACAGCAGTCTTCTTGATTTCTTTCCAGGCATCGTCAGACACCCAATGAACATTAGACGGACCCAGGTAAATTCTGACCCTCTCATCTTTACTGTCATATTTACGGTGGATGTCCTTGAATACCTTCATGTATAGCTTAAGGCGCTCCGCTTTGTCTTTGTCTGTCGCGATGCCGAGTTTGAAATAACGCTTGATTTCTTCTGGTAATGTCTGTAGGAAACTTTCATCAGCGTAGGTACAATAATTTTGATTAGTAAACGCGGGGGCAAACAGAACTCTTCCGCCAGAGTCTATTCCTGCCCGAACAGCCGACCCAATGTCCTTAACATGCTTGTCATAATCGAGCAAATCAAAAGGACTGTAGTAGTGATTGACGAAGCATGTGACTCCGTTTTCGATCTGGTTGATGCATGAGAGCATCACATTATCGTAGGTGTTCCAACCTTCCATGCCCCTGTAGAAGAACTCCTGCACCCAGGCTTCTAGCGGGCCGTCAAGTATACCTCGCAGGATAAGGCTGATGCCATTACCGTGGTCATGAGAGTTGATCAAACCGGGCATCACTATGTGCTTGTCCGAGCCGATCTTCCTGTCATATCGGTAGCTCTTCGAAAGAACCTTGTAGCTGCCCACATCCTTGATCACGGAGCCCTCGACACACACTGCTCCGTCTTTGATGATTTCACGCATTTTGCCCGCACCTTTAATCAGATACTTTCCGTACAGGAGGGTCCTCATATTGAAGGAGGCTTCATCACAATTGAGTTTATAGCCCTATTTGGTTCTCAGTCCTACACGCGGTGCATGCAATTCTTAAAACCCTGCGGCGTAACTGAGCTTTCGCATTGGCTCCTCCGCGACTTGTGCGATCTGTCCTATACGTACCGGGCAATAACCGGCGCTTCCTCGAGAAGGCAGCAAGCCTCGATATTGATGTAGCCATCATCGATCTAGAAGACTCTGTCCCGCAATCAGAGAAGCAGGGAGCCCGGGCTATCGCCCGAGAGGCAACTGACCTCTTAGCAGCTAAGGGCATCGACGTGTTTGTCAGAATTAATGCCCTGCCGACTGACCTAGCTGTCGACGATATTCGTGCCACAGTTGGGTCGCACCTACGGGGATTCGTGGTGCCGAAAATCGAAGGCCCCGAGGATGTGAGTCGAGTGGAGGAAATCCTAAGTCCGATCGAGGCGAATCGAGACTCACCGGGATTTGAAATCCTCCCGCTTATCGAGTCGGCAATTGCGGTGGTTAGGGCTTTCGAAATAGCACGCGCCAGTCCGCGCATAGTCGCCCTCGTCTTCGGCGCATTCGACTTCACTTTTGATATGAGGACGAACTGGAGTAAGGAAGGTACGGAGTACGAATTCGCACGGCAGAAACTGCCCATCGATGCTCGTGCCGCCGGTGTTTACGCGATCGACACGGTCTATCCTGATCTTGAGGATGAGGAGGGCCTTGCCAAGGATTCTGAGGTGGCGAAAAGGCTCGGCTATACTGGCAAGACGATTATTCACCCGAAGCAGATTGCGGTCGTTAACTCTACCTTTTCACCAACGAAGAGCGAACTGGAGTGGGCAAGGCGAGTAATCGATGCCTACGAACCCGCGCTTCGTCAAGGAAAGGGCGCCATCTCGCTAGATGGAAAGCTAGTGGACATGGTGCACTACCGGCGGGCACAAGAGATTCTCGCGCTAGACGACCTCATAGCGCACCGCCAGCGGCGCTAGAAGCTGGTTTTCCCACAGCACCGTTCCTAAAAGCAACCTTCAGCGGAATCGACAGCTTGATCATGCAGTTGGACTGACACTGCCAGAAGCCCTCGAGCTGATCACACCGACTCAATCATTTCATTCAAGCAAAGTATTTCTCTAGAAACATGAGGATGTTAAGGCATGGCTCTCGTAGGCGGTGTAGCCGTTGTCACCGGGGGTGGTTCGGGGATTGGGCGCGCTACTGCATTGTTATTATCAGAAAACGGTGCGAAGGTCGTTGTGGCCGATATTGATTCACGTGGCGGTCGCGAAACGGTTCAGAAGATAAGAAGCGGCGGAGGCGAGGTTATGTTCACGAAGGTGGATGTTTCAAGAGCGGTTCAAGTTAGGCGCCTCATGGAAAGTACATCCGAAAAATTCGATTCTATTGACATACTTATCAACAACGCCGGAATACCAGGCGTCGGCTCCGTGACAGAAACCTCGGAACAAGATTGGGATCGGGTACTGGCCGTCAACCTGAAGGGGGTCTTCTTATGCTCAAAGTACGCGATACCCTACATGCTCAAGAAGCGTCGCGGTGTCATCATCAACACGGCCTCCGCCGTAGGGCTCGTCGGTTCTGCTGGTCAGGCGTCTTACTGTGCCTCAAAGGGCGGGGTGGTCCTCCTGACTAAAGCGATGGCTTTGGATCACGCGAGTTCCGGCATACGTGTGAATTGCGTATGCCCAGGCTTCGTTACGACACCCATGGCCGAGAGATTTCTCTCCTCTTACCAACCACCGGAAAGAGAAAAGCTCGTGCAGAGCTTGAAGAAACTCCATCCGCTTGGGCGCTTCGCTAAGCCCGAAGAGATCGCACGCGCCGTGCTCTTTCTAGCCTCAGACGAAGCTTCCTTCGTCACTGGCTGCGCCTTTCCTGTTGACGGCGGATGGACTGCTCACTAGATCACCCAAAGATCAGGTAGTTATGTCCACTCATCACCGTTACGGACCAGCGCCTTCGACATTTGCTTCTGCTCCTCGGGGTGGGCTTCAAGGTGAGAGGCGTAGTCCGCCAGTCCTCCTTCTGCGCCAAAGCGTGGCTCGAAGCCTAGGTCACGCCGAGCACGCAGGAGGTCGAGTGGACCGGTCAGGATGAGCTTCCAAAGGGGCGGTTTCGCAATAAGCCCATCGCCGACCTCCGCCCGAAAATTTGGATACAACTTCTTCACGATTTGCATGATCTGAGCGTTTGTAGAGAGTCTTCCGCTGCTTATGTTGTAGACAGCGTAGTGAGGACGAGATACTTTGTACGCTAGGACCGCCCCCTCCGCACAATCCTTGACGTATGTGTAGTCGATAGGGTGGTCGGCACCATGAGGCCTCTTGAGTACCGCACCGCTCGCCGCATGAGCTAGGATCGTGTTGAGCGGATAGTAAAGCTTCTGTCCTGGGCCAAAGACCATCGAGGGTCGAATGGCTACGAAGCTAACCCCATATTGCCGGGCATACTGTTGTCCGAGCCTCTCTCCAAAGTACTTCGTCAGTTGATATACACCCGCTGTAGGGTCGAGAGGGATATCTTCCTGAACTGGGCTAAGGTCTGGGCGTGCTCCGTACACACCTTGGGAGCTGAAGTAG
>JAHFFU010000232.1 GCA_023247835.1 Candidatus Bathyarchaeota archaeon | reverse complement strand
CGAGGTAGAGAGGCATCTGCACACGTCATGGGACATGATGGACCCGTTCACGACGGCTACCGGTTCGCCACGCTGGCCCGCCGGCTCGCGCAAGCGCCGGGATCGGTGTCGACGACCGCGTTGATCGTCGACCTCGCCGTCGAGACCATCGGCTGCGTCGGCGCCGCCATCACCACCCTCGCCCCGAACGGCCACCTGCACGTCATCGACGCCAGCGACACAAATCTGCTGGCAACCGCCGCCGCGATCGCCGACCGCACCGGGCATTCGGTCACCAAGAGTGTGTTGGCGGACAAAGCGACCGTCATCAACAACGATGTCGCCGGAACACCGATGTGGGGCGACTACAGTGCCCAGATCGTCGACAAGACACTGATCCGGTCCACCGCAAGCTTCTACCTCTCGTTGGTGGGAGTCGAACTCGGGGTGATGAGCTTCTACCACGACCGCCCCGGCTTCTTCACCGCCGATGTTGTCGCGGACTGCGCCATCTACGCCGACCATGCCGCCGTCGAGCTCAAGACCGCGCGCGCCGAAGACCGCAGCAGCCAGTTGGCGTCTGCGGTCGACTCCAACCGGGAAATCGGTATCGCGATCGGCATCGTCATGACCCGCTACCAGCTGACCCGCCAGGGGGCGTTCGACATGCTCGTCGTCGCCTCCTCCCACCTGAACCGCAAACTCCGCGACGTCGCCACCGAAACCGGCGACACCGGCGACATCCCACCCTGGAGATGATCGGCCGCCCACAGACGCAGAACACGCGCGCCCAGGACTTAACTATCAGTGTGTGGGAACAGTCCAACCATCTCCGTAGTGTTCCCGGCAACCGGGCGGGCTGGACGCCGTCGATTCAACCCCGCATCGACAGCGCCACACCTCCGTATGCGCAGTTACCGCACCGTCAAGCGATGTTGACGAACGCTAGCCGGGTCATGGCACTCAACTAGGTGACAACTAGTCGACTGTCGTGGAGAGGCGGTCGCGTGTCAGATAGGTCCGTGCCGCCGCGTGCATGGCCTGCTCAGCGAGATGGTCGGACATTCCGGCGTAGCTCCCGTACCCTCAAGCAGACCAGGCAATGGACCCGATTCGTGCAGGTCTACAGACGCCTCAGTTTTGTGCTGTGGGCGACGATAATTCGCTCTGCTGTGAGCTTGTTCCTTTTTAGAGCTTCGGCGACTGATTCATGGTTCGTCCAGGACTTAGCCGCTGCAATCTCGTCCGAAAAACGGCAAACGTCGACCCGGAGCGCCATCAGAAGTTCTTTTGTGATCACGCGAGTTTCGGGTGGCAAATTTGCGACGTCATGCAAGGTGTCGCTCGGGTGAACTAAAACTGGTATCTGCTCGGTGTTATTGGGGTTCCTTCGCGCATCCCACTCAAGTGATGTGAGGAGTTGACCAGCTTCAGATTTGATGATCCGTGTGTCAACCCGCTCGACCTCAGTTTTCAATTCAATCACGGCGTTGACTTCAGGTGTCAGTCCCCATAAGTTGTCGGGGCCGCCATCTGAGTCGTCTTTTTCGGGCCGGGTCGAGGAGAATCCGAGATGCAGCCCTATTAGACGAAACTGTTCCTCAGCGAGATCCGCTGTCCCAGGAACGCCCCATACAATGTTGTCGAAGAGGCTGCCTACCCGAAGGCGTAGGGTATTGGCGTCAGAATAGTTCGCTTCCAGGTATGCCACTGCCGCTCGGCTCTGAAGTGCGGGACCGCGCATAGGTCGGCTCTGTGGTGAGACGTCGGGTTTTAGCACTCCCGAATTGCGCTCCCGCGCCGATAACAAAGTTTTCTGGGCACCCATGGGGTCCACCAACTCCTGATATCCGGCGAGCTCCTCCATGAACCAACCCTTCTCAAGGTCGTCCGTTACCGTGTCTATTCCGCGACGGAGGAGGTCCACAGCTGCCTCGGCGTCGCCTGCGACTATCTTGTCGAAGGCGCGTCGGCGCGCAGTCGCAATCGAACTGACGGCACCCTCACGGTCATATTCAACGTCTGCAACCGCTGTACGACTCGTGGCAACCCATTCATCGTCGCGAGATAAGAACATGTCTAGAGCAGCCCGGACCTCTTCGAGCCCTTCGTTTTCAATCTGATCTGCAATCTGAAGGCTCAGCTCAATCTGAGCGCGAGTGGCTGGCGAGTAGAATTTTCTGAGTCTTTCGTCTCGAAGTGTCAGTGCAGTTTCCCGAGTCATCAATAAGACCGCACAGTAGTCTTCTACGTCTCGAATTCCGCGGCCCATCCCTTGCTCTATTTTCTGAACTTTGCGTGTTTCAAATATCGGTGAACCGATCAGGGCAGCTGATTCCCGGCGCTCACTCGGTGCTAAAGGGGTCGGTACGCCATCAATTATCAGAAGCCTGCAAGCGGCGCCCGGCAGATCTACGCCGTCGTACGTATTGACAAGCACGACAACACCTACATGCTCGCCGCCAATCAGCCTATCAATAACAGGCTTCATGGTGTCCACGGTAACAATCTCATCTGCGTAGGATTTCCAAAAATTTGCTGAGTACCTGCTCGGCACAAGAACAACTACGTTGATGGGCTCTTGGTCTACGTTCGGCTTACCGTCTGCGTACTCACGCGCCAATTCCCGAATCGACGCCTCAGCAAGGCTCGGGTTAATGGAGAGAGGCGCGAGGATAATTCGATCGCCGAGATCGGACGCTCTCTCTGGTGTGATCGGATGTAGTACGTTATCCGGGCCAGCACCAAGTTCTGTAACGAGAACGCCCTCGTCCGCTAACGTAGCTGTGAGATATACCCTTCGGCGCGCCTGAGAAAATGCTGGAATCAGGTCAACGTGCGGACATGGCGTTTTGATCTCTACACCGAGGTGCGTGAATGTTATACAGCCACCCGCAAGAGGTCCGCGACGAACGGCCAGGAGAAGAAGAATGATTTGATCGCACTGTCTGATCCATGGCCTCGAAGTATCTCCAACACTTCATTAGCGAGGTCAGCGACAGCCCGGGGCGGGACGCGGAGAGGTGAACTGAAGTCGCCTTCTACCAGATCGGCGTAGATTTTCGGGCTCTGACGTTGTAGATCTGCCGAAAATAGGCTGAGAAGCTTCGAGTAGCCAGCCTGACTTTCGGGGAGGTTTGCCGAGAATTGGTTACGCGCGGACGCCAGCGCAGCATGGGCATCGTCAACAATTACTACCCCAAGGGGAATAACTGGTTTTGCACCGCGGACACCGAAATGACTTCGTCCATTCACTAGCTTGTCGAAGGTAGTGACTAGCGTTGCTTGACTGGAACGAAATCGTTCATCTCTAGGATCATCCGTGACACTTATCCCTACCTCTACAGCTGCAGAGATGACTTGCGCGATTAGGAATGTGTCGGGCACGAGATACACGACAGGTCCGACGCCCTCGTTCAGGCTCGATTGG
The DNA here is from genome assembly GCA_023247835.1 of Candidatus Bathyarchaeota archaeon. The sequence goes on along the minus strand of JAHFFU010000232.1, from coordinate 2,971 downwards.
GCCACCAAAAGGCCGACGAGCGTTTTTCCGCCCCCGGTGTTTTGCTTGAGTACGAGGTCCCTATCTCCCCTGCGGTCGAACCATGCCTTCAGAACCTCTGCTTGCTCCGGTCGCAGCCGAGACCATGGTTTGTCAGGAAGTGCTGCAAAAATGTCTCGCGGCTGAATTAGCCTGGAACTCTTTCCCGGGTTTATCTTTCCGACGTCTAAGGGCATTGTTTCTCCAACCGTATTTGCGGCATTATCGGCTAGAAGCCAGGCTTTGATTTAGCGACATTTGCGCATCGCAAGTGTCGTTGAAACTCGTTTTCTAGGTTAGCTGAAGAGTGGGTCGAGTGTCGCCTTCACCTAATAGAATCCGAAGTCTCGGCAACGTTATTCGCAACTCCGCCGCAAGCGCTTTCAGCGTAAGTCCATACTGTTCGGCCATCTGAGATGCCGATCGAAGAACGGTCGGCACTTCTCCTGGAAAACCCTCGATCGGTTCAGCCCTAATGACGCCGGCATCCCTGAGAGCCGATAGCCGTTGATATGCACGTCGGTAGGTTGGCTCTGAAGCAACCCCGACTTCCTTGCACCTCCTCAAAAGAGACTCCACCGATACGCCCCAGCTGGAGCTAAGTGTCATCAGGGCTTTAAAGTCGATTCGGGACGGGAGCTCGGGACCAATCTGGTTCTTAGGTGTCAGAAATTCTGCTGCGAAGATGTCTGCTTCCTTCTCTTGTATTGGATCGCCAGGCGCACAGTCGCCATGCATAACGAGGTGCCCAAGCTCATGGGCAGCCGTAAAGCGATGACGCATCACATCATTGGCTCGGCCTCGCGTAAGAACGACAATCGGACGTGGCAATTGGCTCGTCGAAAACGCGTCGATTGTTTTAGAATCCTCATCGGTGAAAGGAGCCAGGGTTACAACTATCCCATGTTGCTCCATAGTCCGAACCACTCGTGGTATTCGTTTGACCCCGAGACCCCAGTGGAGGCGTAGCGCTTGAGCAGCACTTATGGGGTCCTGTGGCAGACTGTCCTGCTCAACCTCCCCCGCAGAGAATCCAGGAAGATCAACAGGCGGCAACTGCACGCGTTTCTCAAGCGCGTAAGTAAGTTCCCACAGTTGTTCGGTGAAGGCGACGGCCTTACTGCGGTCAATCGCCGAGGTACGACGCAAGCTTCGGAAGTGCGCGCCGGAAGTATCGAGTCGAGCGTATGGGCGTCCCGCCGCTAGGAAAGCGGATGGTACTCCCAGCGCCTTTGCCAGCGCTTCCACATTGTCCGGTCGAGGAGTTGCGGTTCCGGCCTCCCACTGTCCGACCGCAACGGGCGAGACGCCGATAGCGCTCGCGACCGATTTTTTGGTCATTCCAGAGAGTTGCCGTGCTTGTGTTAGTCGCGCCGCGTCAAATGCGCCAGCTACAACTTCTTGCTGAATGTCCGCATCAGGTAGAAGTCGAAGTTGTGTGGGCTGGTTGGGGTCACGCACCGGGGGCTCGTTTTATCTCGTCGGATGCGGCGAAGCCGTCACCGCTGGCTGCTGCGGGTGCAGGGTGGGGGATCAATTCGACGCCACGGTCATCTGTGTCTTCATCAAAGCGCGGCGCCGCGCTGGGTGTGATCTCGGTTGGGCGCGGACGTGTGTTCGTCACTGAAAGGTCGATGTGGGCTAGAGGTTCGAAGTACCTCACGGTCACCTTGCCGCTGTCCTCGTCAACGTCAACGTCGCCCCAGTAAAGATCAAATACGCCATCGGGACTGCAGGAGACGCCGACAGTAACAACGCGCCCATTTTTAGACAGCTCGGCTTGGAAAGCGCGCTCGAATGCGCGGCGCCGGGCGTACTCATCGTCGCTCAGAGCTGGTTGGAGCAGGTCAAGCTGATTCTCTGGTTCACGCACTGAATTCGTATGCAGAAGGTCTCGACGTACCTTCGACATGCTGATCTTTGCTCCCTCTCTCTTGACCTTGCCATCTTTGCCGTATCGCAGCGGATACAACACAGTTTTTGTTTCGACGACAAGAGGCAACTCATACTGGACGGTTGAGTCCTTGGGTTTGCGCAGCGTCACCCCGTCCGTCGTCCGAGTTGCATCCGCAAGTTCTTCAAACTGAGCTACTGCAAACTGAGTGCCGTAGGCGTGCTCAGTACGGCCGCCACCGCCGATATGAGCGCCGAGAGCGCGAGCGTGCGCTTGATGCATCGATGCGACGACGGCGTTCCTGAGGTCGTGGGCGACGGCCCCGAAGCGGTCAAGCTCCCACGCAGTCGGCTCGCTAACCAGCATCCAAGCGTCTCCTTGCTTCATATTCAACATGCTCCGCACGCCCAGAGCTTTAGTTTCCTGCAATAGTCTATCAGATACGTTCAGTTCTGACGCGCAGGGCGCAAACTCTCGACCGGCACTCGGTCAGTCAACGGACGGTGTCAAAGTCACTCAAGCGTGCGAAGTATCCCCGTGTAGGTGCAGAAAGAGGCCCCCCGCGGAACTGAGCAGCCGTACTACTGGCGAAGATGCAGTATTCAAACTTGCGGTATTGGTCCCGAGGGCGCAGTAAACTCTCCATACATCTTTGGCGGGCCGGCTAGATTGGGCATGACAGCATCTCGAAACGCGGCCGCACACGAGGTGCTGGATCGAGGTGGGGCTAGAAGGGGGCGTGGACCGGGGAGTCCGTGGTTGTTGGTCGGGCCAGCGGTCCCGACCCAAGGTCGATCGCATTATCTCGGTCCACACGCCACCTCCGCTGCGTTGAATCGATTACGGCTGAGGTCAGAGTAGACCGACCGGGTGTCGCCGGGACGTTGACTAGCCGGCCAGTCGTGCCTGTCTACTCCTGCGTCCGCACTGAGCACACCGACCGTGCGCGCGAGGACATCGGTGCTTTCTCAAGGGATACTGTGACGGCATGACCCGACGCCGGATCTTTCTGATCGCCGTCGCCGGGCTCGTTGCATTACTCGTGACTGGATATGAAAT
>JAHFFU010000063.1 GCA_023247835.1 Candidatus Bathyarchaeota archaeon | reverse complement strand
AGGCGGAGCTTGCGCGAAGGCTAGTTGAGAGCGGTATCTCGCCATACGCACGATTTCAGGAGATAAACCAACTTGCCCGGAACATCGCGAGCACTGCGAAAGTTAAGCACGGCGCTCGATGAGTTAGCCATACCGCATATGCTAATCGGAGGATTAGCCTTAGCAGCGTATGGGCAAATTCGAGCCACCCAAGATGTAGATTTAGCTATTGCAGCCAGTTACGAGAAAAGTGTTCAACTCCAACGCCGACTACAGAAACTAGGTTATCAACTGGCATCAGAGCCTAACCCTGACGCACCGCTCTTTCTTGTAACAGACCTTAAGGAAATGTTGGAAGTCGAACTGTGGACGAAGCCTGATGGAGTCGTTTTTGACAGGGAGCTCCTACGCCGGCGGGTGAAAGTTCGACCGTACAACGACAGCTTCGAAATGTTTGCAATCAGCCCTGAAGACTTCGTGGTAAACAAACTCGCCAGGGGAGACAGAGGAGTCCAAGATGAACAGGACGCGGTTTCGGTACTGGCACTGCAAAAAGGCAAACTCGACTATCCCTACCTTAGGAAAAGGGCGAAGCAGGCAGGCGTGATTGACCTGTTGGAGACATTGATGCATAGATCGCGGCTGTACCCGTAGATACCGAATCTAACTCACGCCCGTGAATAAGGGTTTCAGGTCAGCGATGATATGCGGTTTGTGGATAAAGAGAGTTGGCTCTGCGCTAGCGTACTCGTGCTCTCAGTTCGCTTAACTGCGCCTTGATCTCGGCAATGTCTTTAGATTGGGTTAGGAGGGGCAGGGCCTCTTTTCTAAGTTCCCTGAGCTCTTCAGCTATCGACTGCATTCCCTTCTCGAGCCTTGCAATACTCCTGCCCTGCTCGTGGAGAAGAAGCACGGTCAGGTCCTCCGATGTTAGCTTCTTGCGGCTCGCAATCCTTTCTACACCCTTCGAAATGAGCTCTCCGATTACGCCCTCAGCGATTCCGGCCATTGCATTTCCCTCGATTCTTCATTGCGAACTGACAATTAAGGCTAGATGTGATTAGCCTAATGGCCAGCCGCGTAATCCCGAAGCTTCCTGGGGCCAATGGCTCCCTAGCAGTGTATAGAATAATCTAGACCCCTTTCTTGGGGGAAGCCTTCGCTTTGCCTTCAACTGCGGCCTTGTGCAGTTGGCGGGGTTTTGGGTAGGGGATGGTGTGTGTGGTTGGCGGACGGGGTTGGTTTTGGATTGGTTTGCCATGAAAAATCTGGGGGCGGGTCGAGAGTCTGAGCTGTCCGACATAGGAGACTTGCGGTGCTCGCGGACCACGGCCCGTGGGCGATGAATGGCCACCCAGAATCCACTCGAATTCTCTTCTGATGCCGGGACCTTGCGAACAAGGAAACAGGCCTCTTTGCTGCAAGGTGCTTGGAGATGGGTGTTTTCAGTCAAGGAAGAACCGAAGAGCAAGCGCTCAAGAACATCAGAAACGCAATTAGCCTTCACCTCGATACAATTGAAGAAGAACTTAGAGGAAAGAAACTCGTAGAAGTCGAAGTCTAGTGGCGAAAGTTCCCAGAAACTTTTCTGGGAAGGATATACTGCGGATCTTTCGAAATGTGTTCACGACAGTCGATGGTACATAACCGTGTGTGTTTTCAATCTAGTGTAGTTTCGGGCGAGGGCCACGTGACTCATCCACTCGCATTCGGGACGGGGTGGTGGGATGAGGGCAACGGAGAGGTTCGGTAGGCTGCGCGGGATCGGCATAAATAGGTCGTGATGTAAGACACATCTTACAAGGTCCTCGTATTGGCAATTGATATGACGAAGCTTTCCCAGAAAGGGCAGGTAGTTATTCCGAGCGCGGTCAGGAGCAAACTCGGGCTGAGGCGAGGCACAAAATTTCTTGTAGTCGGAATAGGGAACACGGTCGTGCTCCGCAGGCTCGACCTAAATGAAGAAGCGACCGGTTTAAGGAAGGTCTTGGACGAATTCAGAAAGAAGGCACGAAAGGTCGGATTCTCCCCGAAGGAGATCGATGAATTCATCAGGCGGGCGAGAAAGGTCTCTTAATGCGGGTAACATTTGATACAAACGTGCTCGTATCAGCCTTCATAGCCAAACACGGCCACTCCGCCAACCTGCTCCAAATAGCGTTGACACTCGAACAGATAGAGTTGGTGCTATCCAAACCAATTCTGGACGAGTTTGAAGACGTCTTGAAACGAAAAGACGTGAGAAGCAGATTCGAGTACACGGAGGGTGACATAAGGCGTATCGTGAGCGCGCTCAAGAAATCGTCAAAAATTGTGCGTGTGAAATCCAAGTTTAGAGTCGTAAAAGAAGATCCTACTGATGATGTAGTCCTCAATACTGCACACGATGGCAAGGCCGGGTACATAGTCACGGGGGACCAACATTTGCTGAAACTTCGCGGCTTCAGAAATATCAAGATCGTGAGCCCCAAGAAGATGATCGAGGTGACTTCGGAGAGGTTTCCGGACTTTGTGTTTCGGCTTCAATGACGAAGGGTTACTGGATGTTTACTAGATTGCGTAGTTTTGTCGAGAAACCATGTTACTCGTCCCGAATGGGGGTGGAGAAATGTGTGTGGGACTAAGCCCATTAGTCTCTGCCAATTCGTGTTTCAAATCAAACCCTAGGGGAGGGTCGTTGGATGGGGATGTTCGACACAATTTTACTTCGTGTGACTTGCCCGAAATGTCGTACCGTGGACAAGGACGTGCAAACTAAGGCTCTAGATTCCATACTGCAGACGTTTCACGTTGGTGACGCCCTTCCGCAAGAACGACTTTGGATTAAGGAGGGTTGGATATTAGGTATGGGAGTGTGCGAAAATTGCCACAGCGGGTATGATGTCAGGGTTTTCATTAGGAATGGAAGAATACTGAACAAATGGGAGCATGTGAAGAAGAAAACTAGAGTTTAGCAGCCGTACCGAGTTTCCGAACCTCGTTATCCAAAGTCGTCCTGGGTCTCAGGCATCTTGCTGCGTCCTTTAGAGTTGAAGCCCTTGGGAGAATGACTCTGTCATGCGATGGCGATTCGCATCTCTAACCATGTAGACAACCGCTAGGCATCCTTTTTCTGCGCCACCTTTGCTTTGGCTTCAGCTGCAGCCTCTGGAAGTTGCCGGTTGATTATGGATTGAAGCTGCTGTTCCCGGATGAGTTGGGGTGTGCGGTAGTAGATGTTGACGTATTTTGCGGGGCCGAGGTTCCCGAAACTCTATCATGTGAAATCGCGTCCAGCTTCACGTCATCTTCGCTGAGGCGGGATCTTTGCATGTTTGCTTGGGAACTAGCGTTTATATAGCGAATTACCTATATAGATATCTTTAATCATCTTTAATGGTGGTCCGACGTGTTAGACACCGAAGCGGTTGAAAGGTTACAGAATGAGTTCGGCCACTCAGAGTTCAGGGCCCGCGAGGCAGTGGGGACTCTGGGTCAGTCACCTGGTTCGGTGTTTGTTCGACTATCTCGAATGACTAAGTCAAAGTTACTTGAGCGGATCGAGAAAGGCCGATATCGTGTAATGGCAAGACCCTCAAACCCGACCTTACTCCCCGCAACACAATGGTACCATGAGTCCAAGATCTCCGAACTTGGCGGATACGCTACTGCTACGTACGCTCTGAGTTCCGCCATGATGGGACATGCCCCTGTAACCTACATAGACTTCTTCTTGCCAGTACGCCAAGCTTTTGCGATCGAAGACCGATATGCGGGCACGCTCGAAACGTACAGGCCAATCCCAAGAATTCATCCGTTTGCTCACAAAAGTGTAAGTTCTCACGAATCAAGCGACGGGATAAGAATCGTATCTCCAATTCGAGCATTCTCAGACCTCCTACTAATAATAGACAGAGGACAACGGCCTGTCTCTCTTGGATATGAAATAATTCCATTCCTTGAAGAACTCAAACCTCACTGGCCCGCGATATTCTCTCATGCCATGAAAGATGGGACTTGGCGCGTCTTGGTTGCAATATTTTCCTATATCCACATGATCTCCAAGAATACAGATGCTGAATCTTACGTGGCGAGTATATTGCCAAAGCTCGCAGTACCTCGATTCCCGAATCGGTACCCTCAAATCGCCGACTTGGGAGGCCGTGAAGACCTCGATTCCGTCCTAGACGCCGTACGAAAAAGAACCGGAATAATCCTTGAAGCGGATAGGCAGGAAGCGCTGTCAGTGTTGCGTAACATCTAGGCTTGACCTTGCGAACGATCGGTAAACCTCTCCATGCTTTCGATGAAGAGTTATTTCGGAGAATAGCCAACAACACAAATCGAATTCCGTCGGAGTCTCGACGCGAGGCCTGGATTGCGGACACAGTACTCCTGCTTGGCTCAAGGCTAGGCAACGACGCAGTGCTCTCGGGAGGGAGTGCAGTCAGGAACATAACGCAAGTTATGAGAACAACTTACGACGTGGATTTTGATACTCGAATTGGCTCCCTACAGGAAATACGCAGAAAGCTCAAAGATGTCAACCGCGCGATTGGAATCAAGCGAATGGAATCCAAGGAGATGGGCGAACTTCACGAAGATCTGAAGCGAAATGTGGAAAAGACTTTCCATGGGAACCGCAAAATGCTCCATATGCTTAGAAGGACCGAGAAAGGAGAACTAAGAGTTCACATTATGCATCCCCCGGAAATGCCAGAGATGTTCGCTCATTCTCGGAGAGTAGAACTAGTTTCACTCGTAAAGACTAACAGATTTGTTCTCACTGCCAGGGCGGAGCATCTGTTCTTCCGCAAAGCTTTGAGAGCCGCTACAGAAAGGCGAGTCGAGGACTTTCTAGACACTTACAATCTACTTCACGCGGTTGGGAGTTTGGGACGAAAGCGGATAACAACCTATGCAAGGGCAAAAGACCCCGCCGCTGTTTCAAGAGGGCTCAAGATCCTTGCCGCTGAGCCCGAGTATTTCGAGAGGGAACTTCCCTCCAGATTGGCGTATGTGGAAACTGACCTGTCGCCAGCGAGGATGAAAGTGCTTGCATATTCTATCGCTGACGAACTAAATAGAACGGCCGATGAAATATCCGGCTGAAGACGAGGCGGTTAGGTATCCGTATTTTAGCCTGCATGCTATTTTAGGCGTCTTTTTTCTGGGCTGCTTTGGCTTCAGCTGCCGCCTTGGGAAGTTGACGGTTGATTATGGATTGTAGTTGCTGTTCCCTGATGAGTTGGGGTGTGCGGTAGTGGATGTTGACGTATTGTGCGAGGCCGATGGTTAGGAGTTCACGCATCAAGGCGCTGCTGCTCCGGCCTTCCAGCTTGGCGAGGAGGGTGACCACCCGCAACCATTTGCTGCTGACCCTGAAGTTGACCTGAACGCTCCTATAACGCCTGAGCTTGCGGAGCTTCGGTTGAGTGTTGTGGGGTTCAGCGTTGTTCGTGTTAGATCGCGGCATGACGCCAGCGTTCGTTTTCCTCTTTCTCCTCTTCACGCCGCTTCTTCTCCAACCTTTTCAGCTCTTCGTTGAGCCGCTCATCTGACTCCTCCAATTCCGCTATAAGCTGGCTTAATTCATCGTTTTCCTCGTCGCGTATAACGGCGGCGTTAAACATGCCCATGCGGGCCATCACGCTGAAAGCTTGAAGGCGGGACTCGGCTTCTTTTGAGGCCTGCTCGGACGCGGCGATCTTCCTTAGTTCATCGTAGGCTTCCATGCCTAATTCGACTAGGTGTTTCCGTTTCTTGTCCCTTTCCTCCGAAGAAGGGGCCTTCGACTTGGTGTCTTTCTCTTCCTGCATTGGCATCTTCTTCACTAGGACTGCCATTTTATTGATGAGCCCGTCAAGGCGTTGAAGACGAACTTCCAGGGGCATGGCCTCCTCCTCTACGCTCTTGATGATTAGCTCCCCGAGGAACTGCTCTGCCATCTTGCCCTTCCTACGCGCAGCCTGCTCTACCCAGTCGGTTACATGAGCTGGAAGCTGAACCGAAAAGCCACGCATGTTCCCAGCATTTTCGTTCTCAAGCTTGGTGCCGAAAGAATCATTCAACGTTCCCTAACCACCTTACGTTTCCACGGTAGCAAGAGCCTATTCGATTGTGAGGCCACGAGCGCCCATTGAGTGCTAAGTGAAAATGACTCTGCATCGAGATATCAAAACCGGAGAATTGGAACGGTAAAAGCAAATGTTCTGCCGGAGGCCCGATAAGACGGGAGTGGGTGAAGGACCATGCGAAGAGATTAAGCAATTCATGCAGGGAATGGAAGGTGTCACCTTAACGGCGTCGGCTAAGGAAGACATCCTCGGCCGACTAAAACTCACCATGGAGCACGGGAAGCTGATACTTCCGAGGGAGAGTTCACGCCTTTTAATCCAGATGACCGCCCAGCGATGCGAACCCACGAAGACTGGGACTCTGAAGTTCAGCCACCCAGGCGGAACACACGACGATTGCCTATGGGCCTTAGCATTGTCAGCGTACGCGCACATGAAACACCACCGTCGAGGCACATAC
>JAHFFU010000062.1:5308-6579 GCA_023247835.1 Candidatus Bathyarchaeota archaeon | reverse complement strand
CAACTAGAGAGTTAGTCACTCGTTCAATTGATGAGGCGAAAGCAGGAGGGGCACGGCTCATAGTCTACGAGCTTAACACGCCCGGCGGCGATCTGGGTTCTGTAACGGAAATAATGAACGCCTTCAACTCCTCCCCAATCCCCGTTGTGGTGTGGGTTGCTCCTTCGGGTGCGGCTGCCTGGAGTGGTGGCACTTACATCCTAATGGCGGCTCACATCGCAGTGATGTCCTCCGGGACAACAATCGGTTCAGCGCAGCCCGTCCTGTCGACTGGAGAGGTTCTTAACGAATCCAAGTACATCAACGCCGTTACCGGTTTGATGCGTGACAACGCCCGGTTGCATAACCGAAACGAAACAATCGCTCAAGAATTCATAACCCGGAACATCAACCTCGGGCCTGAAGAGGCCTTGAGGTTTCATGTAATCGAGTTCGCAGCTGATAATTTGGCGAGCCTACTCTCTCAACTTGAGCCATACACCCTAGTCCTTTCAACAACCGAGATGGGAACATCCGTCTGGAAGGTGGTTTTGACCTCTTCCTTGGGCGCTGTGACTTACACGAAGAGTTACGATTTTTCAGGCATCTCTCAAGCGGCTCAATATAGGTACCAGCCGGGTATCAGCATCACGGTGCTCCAATTCCTTTCGAACCCACTAATTGCGACTGTTCTTTTCCTCGTGGGCATGTATGCGATTATAATCGGGTTCAAGACGCCGGGTTACGGGGTTGAGATAGCCGGCGCACTCATGCTATTCATGGCCCTGGTTGGCTTTGGAATTATCGGTATAAACCTCGCGGCAGCCCTTCTATTCATTCTCGGTATTATCCTAACCCTGATTGAAATCAAGACGCACATCGGTATTTTCGCACTCGCTGGCATCGGGTTGATTATTCTGGGTAGCTTCTTGGCGTTCCCGTTGCCGGGGTGGGAGTTGCTCGCTGCAAAATCTGTAGAGTCGGCTAGGCAGACCTTGATCTCCGTTGCCCTCGTAATGTCCGGAATCTTCGGTTTTATCGTCTACAAGGTGGCACAGGCAAGGCGAATGAAAGTGAAGGTGGGCCCTGAGCGGCTCATGGGTAAGACAGGCACAGCGGTTTCAGCTCTTACGCCAAGGGGGGAAGTTAAGGTGGAAGGCCAAACCTGGAAGGCAGAAACACTCGGCGACCACGTGAAGCAAGGAGAACTAGTTGAAATAATCAGTAGAGAGGGACTAATCTTGAGAGTTAAGCCCTCAAAAAGAATTAATTCCCAATAATCTTTCGAAAGC
>JAHFFU010000062.1:0-5208 GCA_023247835.1 Candidatus Bathyarchaeota archaeon | reverse complement strand
TAACATACAGAAAACTCAGAAGGAAGGACGTTGGTCAAATTCAGAAGGTCGCCCTAAAGGCATGGATGTATACCTATAGAAGAATCTACACTCCCAGAAACATCAGGAAATTTGTTTCCTCTTATTACTCAAATGAACGCTTCGAGAAAGTTGTATTTCCAGCAATCAAGAAAGGCCAAGCCTGTTTCCACGTTGCACTCGATGAGAACCGCATCATAGGGTATTCCCACGTTGGCAAGACCAAACCAGGTTGGGAACTCCTCCGGATTTACCTCCTTCCCCGATACATTGGAAAGGTAATTGGTAGGAAACTGTTACACCTCAGCGAGGGTTTTCTCAAGAAAAGAGGCGCCAGAATCTATTCTGTGACCGCGCATGCGAGAAACCAGTTGGGCATATCGTTCTATCGCAGGAATGGTTTCGTCCGGATGAAAAGAAAGGACGAAGGCCCAACGTCAATCTGTTTTGTCAAACGACTTCATTAGTATGACTCGGAAGCTGCAGGGATTGATTTAGGTGTACTTCACACGTTGCGTTTTTTCCTGTGTATGTGGGTCAGCTGGTGCGCACACACACGAAAAACGGGCCTTTTGCGAATATACGCGAACTGAAACGCGACACGGAAAAGCTAAGGGTTTGCGTGCAGAGATAGTCAGGAAGACTCTTTGTCAGGTTTCGACAAGGGAAGTCCTCCACGGTGCAGAGTTTGCAACAAAGAACTGACGCTTTTGGATGGGGATGAACAGCGGTGGTATTGCCCCGATGATGACGAATTGTTCCTCGGCAAGGAACAACGTTGGGTCGAAAAAGTTCCTTCGTCGAAATTAGTCTCTCAACCGCCCGCTACATTCTGTTGGAATTGCGGCGCTCAAGTTGCTGTTGGAACACGATTTTGTCAGAATTGCGGCGCAGCCACCGAAGCTCCGTCGCCACCCAAGTCTGAAAAAACTGACATTAGCGTTGAAGAGGTACTGGCGTCTTCCTTGAATATTATCAGACGGAAACCCATGATTCTGCTTCCACAGGTCATAGTGACAACCACATTCACAGTCGCGTTCACTGTCATATTCATGTTATTCGCCATACGTCTCCTCAGTCTCCTCTCCTCCTTCGTCTCGTCCTCCTTCGTCTCGCCATCCGCTTTGCTTGAAAGTTTGGTGTTATTTCTAGAATTGATTACTGGCATCTTTATTGTCGCAATTGTCTTGGGTCCCATAATTCAAGGAATGTACCCCTTAATGGTCAAGAACGTCACAGAAGGAAAAGAAGTAGATGTATTCGCAGCGTTCAGGAAGGCTGTTAGGAGATTCCCATCGCTAATTGGCTCTGCTATTCTCGCATTCTTGATTGTAGCGATCGGTCTGTTGTTTCTTATCGTACCAGGGATAATCTTCCTTACTTGGTACTACTATACGGTTCCAGCGATAATGCTGGAGAAGCGTGGAGCACTCGACGGTATGTCCGCAAGCAAGAGATTCGGTCGGACCCAGAAATCGAAAACGCTTCTTATTGTTCTAGTCCTCTCTGTAATTGGAGGAATTGCAGGCACGTTTGCTGGCTCTATAACGGGTATTGGTGGCAGCTTTTTCATGCCATCCGTTGCTGGCCTGGTAATTAGCACTCTGATTAGTACTGTAGTACAATCGTTCGTGGCTGCCTGGGGGTCAGTCATTCGTGCGTACGTTTACATAAAATACGCTATGCCTGCGCAGAATCCTTGAATGTTTTAACGGTTCGCCGCTGGTGAAAATTTCTCTTATTGTGTGCGCACCACGCTACCCACACACACTTTTCGACCCTGTCTGTTCATGTAGTTAGGTGAAGAATCCCCTAGCAATTCCTTTCTACAACGCAAAGAAAGTTTAATGGGTAAGACTTTTGGCGAAGGACCGTTGCTTTGTCGTAGGAGCCCGTTGTCTTCTGAACGCGTAAGCATTCCTGTGCTGAACAAGCTTGTTCCAAGTGGCGTCAGGCCAGGAACAGTATTAGTAGTCGAGTACGACCCTGACTCACAATGGTTTGCCTTTGCAACTACCATCGTCGCCCTGTTCCTGCACCAAGACGGGCGAGTATCTTATGACGCTATGAGCCGGCCGACGGAAGATGTGAAGCGCGGGCTCTTGGCACTTGGCGTTGACGTTTCTCAGGTCCAGAAGAGTGGTCAACTGTGGCTAAATGATTGGTATTCTGCCACGCTTGCTGGAGGCCAACTTGGATCGCCCGACCATCGTAGCGGCATATTTCAACAAATTGATGGAGGAGTTCGTGCACTCTCTCTGAAGATCGCAGATCTCAGTCTTCACTGGCTGAAAAGTCTCAAGTCCATGAGTCAAGAGACTGCAAATAGAACTATTCATACAATTATCGTTGCTGAATCCAATTCAGAAGTCCTGAGATTCAATGAAGAGTCTGCCTATTTGGAATGGACAATCAGCAGGGTTAACCCCACAAGTCGAAAGCGGAGATTTGTCACTCTAGAGGGTTTCGTTCGAGGTATTCATAGCGAGCCTTTCTACAGGCGACTTGAAAATGCAGCCGACGGGATAATAGACTTAAAAGTCATGGAGCAGGAAAACGCCGCAAAGAATTTCCTCAGGGTTAGAAGTCTTAAGGGTCAGCCACATGATTCTCGCTGGCATGAAATGGAGATCAGACCCAACGGAGAAGCATTTCTCACGTCATGACTAATTAGTATAACACAATACAAAGATGTGCAACAGACTCCATTTTCCTGCCAAAGGCGGAGAGTCAATTTCCTGTGAGCACCCTTGCTGATCTGGCGACACTCGTGACCCTGAACGTGGAATAAGTTGCGGATCTCAGAGTCTTCGTATAGGCCTCTCCCGGTACCGGGATTTTTCCATCGTAAAATGCCAGCGACGTGAAGCCGTTCTCCATAAGCAAATATTTCATCTCTGAGATTGAGTAGGTTCTCAGCATGTGAGTTTCAGAAAAAATATCCGTGACGCGGCGCGTCTTAGAATCGATCACGTAGAAGTCGAAATGGATGGTTTGAAGATGTGTTTGGGCGTCGTATGTACTCCTGTCGAGCCTGATCAACAACCGTTTAGCTTTCTTATCCTTAGTTTTGACCCATCGCTTAAGCCCGGAGGGTTGCGAGGCTTCTGGATGTATTCCGGAATTTTGCCAGAACTCATAGATTAGAAGGCCTTCGTTGAGATGTCTCTTCACCGATGAGAAGAAACTTCGAAGATCCGTGTCCTTCAGGAGGTAGCCGAAGCCAGCGAATAGCACTAGGGCTACATCGAACTTTTCGCCAAGATCGATCTGCCGCATATCCATTCTGTGAAATCGCGGATTATCAGAGCTCCCAACTTTCTTGCGAGCGCCAGCTAACATTGCATCGGACAAATCGATACCTGTCGCACGGTATCCTCTTTGCGCAAAAATGATAGCGTGATTACCTGTTCCGCAGCCCACGTCCAAAATCGACTTGACTCTACCTCGATAATGTTTCCTGAAGATTCTCTCAAGGACATCGCAATGACACTTGTAGTTTACCAGCTCATCATATTCAAGGTCGTAATAGCGGGCCATTCTTCCGTAAGGTCGAAAATTCAACTTCGAGCAACTTAGATAGATGTCCTAAGCCTAGGCTTTCTAGATTTCGGACCTACATCGTCTGCTACTAGGAATGATTTTTCCTGTGTGCGCCTCTCATGGTGCGATAATTTCTTCTTGGTTGTGTGGGTCCAATGGTGCGCACCACTATACCCACACACACACGAACGAAAAATATGGGTGCCTCCAAGTAGGGGTTCATGGACTCCTGTGTATTCTGTGGGATTGTTCAAGGAAAAGCTGAGGCTAGCGTCGTCTATGAGGATCTGACTTGCGCTGCTTACATGGACATTCAGCCTGTGAACAGTGGCCATATGCTAATTGTTCCCAAGGTTCACGCGGCTTACTTGAACGACCTCGACGAGGATGGTGGGGCTCAACTGTTCAGGGTTGCAATGCGACTCGACAAGGCGTTGAGAAAATCTGGCCTAAGATGCGAAGGTGTGAACTTGTTCTTGGCTGATGGAGAAGCTGCGGGCCAGGAGGTCTTTCATGTCCACTTGCATGTCTTCCCTCGTTTCGTGGGTGATGGCTTCGGACTCAAATTCGGTCCGCATTACGGTCTAAAGCCAAGCCGTCCCTCGTTGAATGAAATTGCAGTACGTATCAAGGCCGCTATGACAGCATAAGGTTACAGGTCTTTGTGTGTGCACACCATTAGACCCACACACAAAATTCTACTGACCTCCCACAACCAAAATCCACAACTATCGAGTTCGATAATCATCAAGCGTGGATTTCATGCCGCGGATTCCATTAATTGAGGAGCTAACCACAGGGCCAATTGCCACCGGGACGAATCTTCTGGTTGAATTTGATCCGACATCGCAATGGTACAATGCGTCGCTCACTATAGCGGCGGGATGGATTAAACAAGGAGGCGATGTCGCCTACAACACCTACTCTCAATCACCTGACGATATCCGCTCGAAACTTAAGCGCCTTGAACCTAATGCGGAGGAACTTGAAAAGGAGAACAACCTGCAAATATACGACTGTTATACGGCAACGCTGGGCCAGAATACCAAAGAAAAATATGGGGTCGAGTCGTTGAAAGTTGCCGACATGAGCATACGATTGTTAAAGGCAGATAAAGAAAGAACGGAAATGGAAACGATACCGCACGTTCTCAGGATACATGACAACGTTTCTGTTTTAGCCAGGTTTAACGATGAGAAGGCTTGGGTAGAATTTGAGCTTACGAGAAGGCTTCCAAGGGCACGTCTATACCAATCATCCTTGATAACTTCTGTCATGAGGGGCCTTCATAGCGACTGGGTCTACAAGCAGTTGGAAGGCGCGGTCGACGGCGTTATCGATTTCAAACTTGACGAAACTGCCGACCCTCCTCGAAACCTGATGAGAATCAGAACTATGCGTAACGCTGGCTTCGACGGCCGATGGCATCCGCTGAAGATCGGCGAGAATTTCGAAATCACTCTCCACAAGTAATCAAGGAGTTGTTAGGGGATTCATCCCCTAAAAACAAGCACAGATACAGTCGTCGTCGGGTATAGTGGTGCGCCCACACACACAAAGAATGTTGTAATCGAAAATTCGATTACAGAAAAGCTTACTTCCCGTCAATTGAGACTTACAATCTGGCACAGCGATGACGTTTAGGAA
>JAHFFU010000061.1 GCA_023247835.1 Candidatus Bathyarchaeota archaeon | reverse complement strand
GCCATTCTCTCAATCTCATACTTTCTACCCCGTCTTTGAGAAATCACCTGGAATGGCAGCATATCGCCCGTGTTAGTGTCAACCGCGACGCATTCGCCTTCTACTATTGCCTCTTTCGCCTTGATGCTCTTTTGCAAACGTTTGGCGACGTCAGGGAACTGGTCGGTAATATTCTCCAGTCTCCGCGAGAAGAGTTGGATTCCTTTCGGGCTCAAGTGCGCCTGAACCCTGAGTCCGTCATACTTGAATTCTGCAGCGCCCTCACCCCCAAGTTTCTCCAAAATGTCCTGAGCGTCGGGCAGGCGTTCGCAGAGCATAGCCCTGATAGGGCGCCCGACTGTAATCCTGAACTTCTTGATACCTTCGAGACCATCGTGCGCGACAACATCCGCCACGTAGCCCAGATCTGATGACAGATTGTAGGCTCTTTCGATGGGTTCCCTTGTACCCTTGTCGCCTCCATAGGCTATCGCAAGCGCGTCGAGGACGGTCATGTCGGCTACGCCTAGCCTTAGCTTCCCGACAGCCATCCTCGCGATGAATTTACTTTCTCGAGGCGTTGCTTCGTTCAGGAGGCTCGTGAGTTGGCGAATCTTTGTTTGTACTGAACCCGCACCCGTGGCATGGGCGACCTTGTCAAAAGTTTCGTACACAATCCTAACCGTAAGCGGCCTTCTGACGAGCGTGGCCTGCGATTTCTTTTGAAGTAGTTTCTCAACGCTCAGGCCCATGTCTCCTCTCTTCTTGTAGTCCTCTTCAACCGACTTCTCAGACTTGCCGGCTACCTCGGCTGCCGCCTTTATCAGGAGCTTTTCGGCGACGCCAAGCTCGACGCCGACATAGTCAGGATATATCTTCCCTTGGAGAAGATAGACGACCTTGCTAATTTCTTCCTTCGGCGCCTTCTTGATTAGATCTACGAGTAGGCTAGTCATTTCCAAGCGTTTCGTAGTTGCCTCTATTTTTTCGAAGGCATTGGCCACTTCGGCGAACTTCAATGATGCCACATCTTGAGAGATTGAGAATCATGCAGTGCGTCTGATGGCCGTCAAAGTATTAGACGAACTATTAGCGATTATTGTATGCCTCACAGATCTTAGACCACTTACAGGATTAGTTTGAGTTGGGGAGGCAGACTTTCCCCGCAATGGAGAAATAAACGACGCATCTTACCTAGCCCAGATCGACTCTTGGTAAGAGGCTTCGGAGGACTAGTATGACGACAGAATCGCGTGCACGGTTGTACTTTGGTTGTGCGGGCTGGTCATACAAGGAATGGGTGGGGCCTCTCTACGACGCCGGCAAAAGCATGCTCCAACAGTATGCCTCAGTATTCGACACGGTAGAACTCAATTCCTCATTCTATAGACAGCCGGACGAAGGAACAATTCTAGGATTAACGCGGTATACCAAGAGAGGGTTCATGTTCAGCGCAAAGATAAATCAGAAGTTTACCCACGAGTTGCGGCTTAAGCTGAACGAAGAGTCGCAGAAGGAATTGGAGACTTTCGTACAACTCTTCGACCCCTTGCTCACCCAAGACAGGTTAGGATGCTTCCTTGTGCAGCTACCGCCCTCCCTCAAGAGAAACGATAAACTCCTGGAAAGTTTCTTGGCGGCTCTCCCGCATCGCTATGATTACGTTGTTGAATTCCGCCATAAGTCATGGGTTGACGATGCGACTTGGCGCATTCTCTCGAAGTATCAGGCCGCTTATTGCATCGTGGATGAGCCGCTCCTTCCGCCTGAGATCCACGTCACGTCGCCCATAGGCTACATTAGGTGGCACGGCCACGGACAACGACCATGGTATGACTATCGCTACACCCAACAACAGCTACAAGAATGGGTCCCCAAAATCAAAGAAGTCCAGCAAAACACAAAGAAAACCTTCGGAATATTCAACAACCACTTTCATGGTTACGCGCCGGAGAACTGTATCCAGGCCATGCAGATGCTCGGCATAGCGACCCCGACCCATTTGAAGACCCTGAAACGATTGCAGAGTTACATCGAAAGGGAGTTAGCCGGACTACCACCCGCAGGCACACTCGACCAATACGCCTCGTCCACATAGCCAGTTAATAGTGAATCTGAGTGAAAGCACTCGTAAGTCACTTTCAGTTTGAAGGGTTTTAATAAAAGAGTTTGAGGTATCGAGTGTCGGTCGGATAACGCTTAATGATGTACACGGAAGGTCAGTTTAAGGCTTGAAATGCCCTCTCTGCGGCAAAGAGATGAGGCCAATGAACGAGAGAACCGCCGCTGATTCGCCCGCGATGCCGATACGAAAACAAGAAACTCTCTACATCTGTGGACAACATGGAGTCATGAACAAGTCAACTGATCTTAAGGATGGAGCCGACCAGATCGCAAAGAGAGCCTGAAGCGGTATAGTGCCAAGTTACTCGAGTGCAAGCTTATGCCTTCGGAGAAGTCATGTGGAGCTGTGATCTTCAAAATTAACGGAAACCGGAAATTTCTCCTTCTACACTATGAAGGTGGCCATTGGGACTTCGTCAAGGGACATGTGGAAAGAAACGAAACCGAAAGGGAGACAGTTCTTAGGGAAACGCAAGAAGAAGCTGGGTTAACCGACCTTGCCTTCATCGAAGGCTACCGCCAGCCAATCAGCTACTACTACAGGAGAGCAGGAAATACGGTCTACAAGGAAGTCATCTTCTATCTACTGGAATCCAAGTCCGACGCGGTTCGGCTTTCGCGAGAGCATGTGGGCTTCGACTGGATGTCTTATGACAGGGCCTTCGAGCGATTGACCTACAAGAACGCGAAAGAAACACTACGTAAGGCGCACGAGCACTTGGAGAAGTTGCAGGCGCAGCCCACACTAGGGGATGCTTAGAAAAGCAGCTAGCACCGCCCGCGCTCCATGCAGCTTGTTCTCTGCTTGCTTCCATACCATACTTTGCGGGCCCTCCAATACCTCATCTGTTATTTCGAGCCCCCTGTGGGCGGGAAGACAGTGCATCACCGCGACGTCGGGCTTGGCCTTTGAAACAAGTTTCCCGTTGATCTGATAGGGCCTGAACTTCTGTTCCTTCCTCTTGGCTCCTTTCTCTTGACCCATGCTGACCCATACGTCAGTATACAGGACATCCGCGCCTTCGGCAGCCTTTTGCGGATTCCTTACGAATTCGATGACTCCACCAGACTCCTTCCCAGACGTCCGCGCTTTCTCAATCACGGAATCGTCTGGCTCATACCCTTTGGGACACGAGACTACCAGGTTCAAACCCATGCTCGCGCCCCCTAGCAACCAAGAATTGCAGACATTGTTCCCGTCACCGACCCAGACGAATCTTAGGCCTGACAACCTACCTTTGGTCTCAAGGATTGTCAACATATCCCCCACAATTTGCGTCGGATGTTCGAGGTCACTCAGGGCGTTGATGATAGGCACAGGTGCATACTTAGCGAAATCTACCAAGTTCTGATGGGCGTAGGTCCGAATCACAACACCGCTTAGGTAGGCTCCGAGAATTCTGGCGGTATCTTTCAAGGGTTCGCCTCGAGCCAGCTGAAGCTCATCAGCGCGGAGGTACACAGCCTGGCCACCAAGCTGGTAAACGGCCGTTTCGAAGCTCGCTCTGGTCCGAGTTGACGGTTTCTCGAAAAGTAATCCCATGACTTTGCCCGTCAAGGAATGCTTGAGCGTTCCTTGCTTTGCATCTGACTTGAGCTTAATCGCAAGCTCCATCAGAGACTGAATCTCACCACGACTGAGGTCGCCCATGGACAGAAAGTCTCTTCCAGCGAACAACTAATACCGCCGGGTGATTTGCTCGAGGCTATTGAAAAACGCTACATTCTAGCTCCGTTGATGAGTGTTACTTGGATTTCTTTGCCTTTATGACTCCTCGGTATCTCGGGGGCGCCTTCTTTGTAGGGTCGATTAGGAAACGCCCCGACTTGAGGATGTCCATTCCAATTAGCACCGGATACCTCATGTCGGATCTGTCGTTAACTGTCACGGGCAGCGCGAATCTTTCGCCGGCAATTTCCACGACGCCACGTACTAGCGGTCGAGTGCGTACTTCGTCCAGAAACGCAGATTTGACTTTAGCTACGTCGACCGTGGGCCCCAGGCCTATGTTCGCCGCAAGCCATACGTCTACCGAGGTTCTGCTTGCCCCCGTATCGACTTTCCCTTTGACCCGAGCTTCGCCATGGTGACCGATAACTTTCACATACTCGATTGGACCAATTACGATCTGCTCTTTCTTCTTCAATGAAACCACAGCGGCGGCGAGCGCTTTATCAGCAAACCAAGTATTAAGCTCACACCGACAAGTGGCTGGAATTTCATGAAAATTGGAGTCCTATCAAAGAATCCAGAATTCTGGGCGACGACGGAAATCATGAAGGCACTCAAGAAAAAGAGTGCTAAACCGATCTATGTCAAGACGCCTGAGATCCACCTGATGCTCGAAGGTTCTAAAGTTGACGCAATCTACGAGAGGAAATCACTCTCTCGCCTAGACGCAGTAATCCCGAGAATTGGACGCAGCCTTACACAGCTTGGAGTCATGCTGCTGAAACATTTCGAATTGATGAAACTTCCCTCAACACTTTCAATGAACGGCCTCCTGACGGCGAGGAACAAGTACCTTGCCCTGCAGGCCCTCCACGCGGCAGGAGTAAAGATTCCGGAAAGCGTTCTGATCGCTTCTCGCAATAAGAATGAGGAACCAACAGAGTACCTTTCGCCTCCGCTCGTAATGAAACTCCTAAGCGGAACTCAAGGGATCGGAGTGATGCGCGTTAGGGACGCAAAAGAGGCCGGTCCCATTATCGACACCCTCTCTGAGCTTGACCAGATGATCTGCCTTCAGAAATTCCTGCCTAACCCGGGCGAGGACATTCGCGTCTTTGTCATTGATGGAGAAATTGTTGGCGCCATGAAGCGCAAAGCGGCCCCCCACGAATGGAGAAGCAATATCCACATGGGCGGCCAGGGAATCCCCCACAAACCCCCCAAGGCAGAGGCTGAGACGGCGATCAGGGCAGCTGAAGCCGTGGGGGTAGAAATCGCGGGCGTCGACCTCATCTCAGTCGGGAAAGAACCCTACGTGATCGAAGTAAATGCCTCACCAGGCTTCCGCGGCCTATTGGGCGCCACCGGCGTAAATGCGGCCGATAAAATAGCGGCATATGCGATTGAGAAAGCTAAGCACTAAGGCCGATCAGCAACGGCGCGACAAAAAGGTTCCAAAACACTCATTGGATTCAACATCCTACAAGGAATCGCCTGTTGGCAATGAAGACAGTCACAAATACGATGCTCAAATGATATGAACCTGGGGTATCGGAGTCAACAGGCTTCAAAGAACAAGACATTTTCATCGCGCAGCAGATTCTGGGCTTTAGCTTTGCCTAGTGTCATAAGAAGTGCGCACCACGCTACCCACACACACGAAAAATGGAGTTCAAATTAGCCTGCCCGAACCACCAGATCCAGATCAAACTGAGCCCGGCGCGTCAGTTAGGTGTGGTGTGTGTGCGCACCACTAGACCTCACGCATATTATCCGTCAAGAATTAGCCTAGAAAAGACGATTGAGAGGGCAAATGAACGGAGAATCCTTCGTGCATTATATCGGTTGCTAAGCTGCCTCTCTCGAAACACATAAAAACACAATTACGTAATACGCCGTTTCGAGTAAGATGAACTCTAAACTTGTTGCTGTCGCTTTGGTCTTCCTCCTCGTTGGTTTGGGTGGGGGATATGTGGTTGCTCAGTTGACCCGTGGCCCCGCTCCTGCTCGCATAATGATCCTTACCAATTATGAAGGTCAGCAGCTTGCCGATTATCCAACAACGCTAGATCAAGCGAAAGCTGAAGGATATCAAGAAGTCAGCGAATGCGTTCCCTGGATGGGGTACCATTACGCCAAAATAACACCTGACGGACAGGTGACCTATCCGGCCCTTCTGTTCAACTCAAAAGGTGAACTGATCGGAATAGAATTCGAATCCCTAAACGAGCCAGTCAATCCAATCAAGGGATCTGCCCAGCCCCCATGGGAGGACTTGAAGAACGGGCATCCCGGCATGGAGTACGAGCACTGGACGCTTCACATCTACTGGAAATCACCAGGCGACGCGTGCGCCTAACAACCCCGTTTCTGGGTTTTTGCGTTTCGCCTTGAACAAGGTTCTGCTAAGAGCTCCGCATCCAAACCGGGAAGAACACAGTCGCGGCCAGCATCGCCACCATCATCCAAGAGAGACGATGCATGTGGCCGGGATGCGAAGCCGCCCCATCGCCCCGGAGCAAGTGGTGTCCAACACAAACATGAACGTGGGAAGGTGGGGTCGAGAAAGGCAACGACAGCGAAGTCACCAGTCCAATCCCTGGTTACGGGATTGAAGCGCCGTGTCTGGCAACATGGTAGTTAGTCAGAAGCGGCATACTACTATGTTCACAGGGCCACTACCAGAATTGGACCCACCCATTCTGTTGGGTGCACTTTTCGATGCGAGATGGGGGACTCGCCCCATGAGAGGCTCATCGTACGGCTCAGGGGGGATTGAGCCGGATTATCTGCAAGTATTATTGGTGGCCTAGGATGGGGTGGGGCTTGTAGCCTGCCTCTATGCGTTTAGTGTCTTCTCCGTCGAGCTTTACCTCCAAAGACGCGGAT
>JAHFFU010000060.1:4625-6722 GCA_023247835.1 Candidatus Bathyarchaeota archaeon | reverse complement strand
GGCCGGCCGTCGCGAGAAGCTGGGTTTGGAATAGCACGTCTGTGAACGTGCTAGTCTACGACGTTTCCTCACGAAATTTCGTGGACGCGATTTACTTCTGGAATTCTAAGCTCAACCAGTGGATGTTACCTGAACAGAATTCTAAATTCAAAAACCTGCCCTGGCCGGGATGGCAAACAACTTTTGGTTCCGGAGCAAGCCTGCTCGTAACCAACGGCTCAGCTTTCGTTGACAGGTTTGGACCAGACATACCGAGTCCGAAGTCATTGGACCAGGCTCAAGACGAGGCAACGATCATATTTCTCGAGCAGAATTTCCGCGTAGGGTTCCTCTACAGCTCCAGTTCCTACCGAACAGCCTCATTTCGTTCTGCTTTAGCGATTTATCCCGGAGTCTACGCTATGAACGCTTGGACTTATGGTTACGTGCAAGACAATGTGGCCAGCCTCGGTGACTTAGGTAACGTATTAGTTTCTGTTCCATGGCTGGCTTCTCAAGCGAACGCTCCAATCCAATTGATTGTTGGCGTCAATTTGACTATTAGTCTGATCTTCAAGACGGAGAATGTCTTCTCTGGAATTCCTTTCAATTCCTCAGTCCGAATTCGGGTTTTTGACGAGGGGGACACATTAATCGCAGCCGCGACAGTATTTTCCGATGCCGGTACCCTAGCCCCCGCTTCGAATGCTGGATTCTTTGCCAATGGAAGAAAGTTGCTGCAGCGACCGGTCCCAGCGGGTACGAAGACCCTGGGATACTCGGACCTAGCAGGCCTCTTTAGTTACGTCGAGCCAAGTACGGGGCCGACCTCCTTAGGGGTATCCGCAGGAGTTCGCAGCGCCACATTGTTCTCTGCCGACCATGGAATTTGGGGATCCTCCGACCATCCCGGCGCCTACGGCGGGAGATGGACCGTTATGGTCGACGTCGTAAACTGGTCTACGTTGACTAGCAATTATCCGCCTGTGCCAGGCCTATTGCAAGGCGAATCACCCTTCTTCTACCCGTACAACCACCTCGGGCCTTATCAGCAATTGACTTACACTAAGATGTCGAATGCGCCACTAGGCGGCGAGGCTTCGGCGATATTCGAACTGGACTTGAGAGGTTACGTAAGTGGATTCATTCTTGGAACTGACTGGGACGACAGCGTCAGAACGACGAGCTGGACCAGCATTACGTTCCATGGTATTGGCTCAAGTATTTACTGGTACACTTGGGACGGTTGGTTTGATGGCTACCTCAACCCGGGAATTTATCGCGCAACTATTACTGAGTGGACAAGTGCAAGTGAAGGGCATTCGTCTCGCTCCCTAGACCTAACCGTGAGCCAGGGTCAGGCGAACACAGGAACCGACGTAATACTTGACGAAAGCGGCATCCCTATACCAGAAACCACCACCTACTCCGCATTCTTGGTGACTGCATTCACAGCCTCGCTAGCCGCATTATATTTCCGTCGCAGGCCTCCAAGTAGGAAATAGCCGAAAGAACCAGCTCTCCCTCTTACATCGTGCGCTTCGACAGCAGGATAGCAATCGGCATCAGAAACATGCTGCCCAGCAGCAAGAGGAACAAATCGCCGGCAATCGCGTCAAACCCAAGGCCCAGGTAAATTACGCGCCGAAGCGCTTCGTTGCCATACGTCCAAGGCAGGGCGTAGGCGATTGCACGGCCCCCCGACGCAAGCGTTTGCGGGGAGTTTGTAGTGCCTGCCAGCGTGAAGAGGGGAAAAGTCATTGCTATTTCCAGAATCGTTAGTGTAGATGAACCCCTAACCCTCGAAGAGAGAGTGAGGCCGACAGATAGCGTGAATATGGCGATGAGGCAGGTGGTTAAGAAGATCAGGAGAATATTACCCCGAATCACCAGCCCTTGTAGTCTGAAGATTGCGAGCATTAGTGCGGTGCGTAGTATGGTTAACAGAACGGTTGAGAACATCTTCCCTGAATAGATAGAAAAGATGCTTATTGGCGACAGGATTAGTCGAGGAAATGTGCCTCGTTCACGTTCCCTGCTTACGGCATTCACAATGTCATCAAATGCGCCTAGTATAGCGATCATACCAAGAAACCCTGGTAGGATGGTGTCACCTGA
>JAHFFU010000060.1:0-4525 GCA_023247835.1 Candidatus Bathyarchaeota archaeon | reverse complement strand
GTATTGAAGGTCAGTCGTAAGGGTTAGCAATGGAGCGCCAAGCAGTATCGTGCGCTTGAGCGCGTCGAAGCCATAGCTGAATGGCAGCAGATTTGAAATTGTTTGCGATACTCCTTGCAATAATTCCTTATCGATTACGAGACCGCTAAATGCGAAGAGTGACAGTACCAAGAAGAATTCTAAGATGACGACTGCCCTTGCACCCACCTTCAAGGCGGAGACAACGAAGCCGAGCCCCATGGTCACCAGGGCGATAAGAAGAGACAAACTTAGGAGTGTAATAATATCGGTGTTTGGTTTAGCCCCGTAGATGAACACAGCGAAGCTCAGTACTATGAAGGTCCGCACGGTGCTCAATAATAGGTCGAAGATTGTTTTCCCGAAGAGTATTGAACCGAGATTGATTGGGCTAAGAAGCATCCTTGCATAGGTTCCTTCTTCGCGCTCTCGTGACATACCGCCGGCAATCTCATAGAAAACCGCAAAGATTTGTACGATGCCCAGGATGACCGTGAGGCCTACGTTGAAACTTGCGAAGAGCGCGCCTTTCTGAATGATTTGAACTGCAAACGGAGAAGCGTTAAAGCGAATCGGTTGCACTTCCACATTCGGGTTAAAGTTTTGAATATTGTTCTTGAGAGCAGACTGAATCTGATCAGACATCCCAGGTTCGCTGTCATCCGTGTAGAGTATTATGCGGCCGGTGTTATTGTTCTGCAAATCGTTCGCGAAGCCTTTGGGCACAACGATTACGGCGTAGATCGTGCCTTTCCCCAAAGATGCAACCGCGGATTGTTCCGTGTAACCTTGAACTAAATGGTGAAAATCAGGGGAACTTGTCAGAACTTGCCATAGGCGACCTGAGGAAATAGAGTAATCACTGTCAACGAATGCCATCCGAATATCTGCCGTGGGAGAGAAATGGGTACCCGCCCCGCCCTGTCCTGCACCGAAAGAGGCGGTGAAGAAGAAGGGGAGAATTATGAGCGAAATGAGTATAGAAGTGCGATTGCGCCTGAACCGTCGAAAATCGTTGGCTGCAACAGCCAACGAATCGATCATGAACCTTAGGGCGGACAAATTTAGTCCGTGCCAATCAAGCCTGAGAACTATTGCGGTAATTCATTTCTTCTGAGCCGATTTTTCGAGAAAGCGGTCGATTTCTTCTTCGCCGCCAGTTAACGCAATGAAGGCATCCTCGAGGGTGGGTTCCTTCGTGTTTATTGACCTAATTTTGGCGCCAGAAGAAAGCAACGCACCCGCAACCTCCTCAGCGAGCCCGTCATACTTCTCGCAGGTCACGCGTAGCAAAGGATCCTCGTAGGAAATATTACAGACTTCGGCTAAGCCACGGATCTTGTTGAGTTGCGCTCGCGTTAGGCCGGGAGTCACGACTTCAACCGTGTAAAGCTCATTTACGCTGTGCTTCAATTCGTTGGGGCTTCCGACTTGTACTAATCGCCCCGCAAAAATGATGCCGATACGGTCGCAGATCTTCTCTGGCTCACCCATGTAGTGAGTTGTCCAAATCACCGTTACCCCCTCGTTGCAAAGGTTTCTAGTAAAGTCCTGAAGAGCGATTGCGGACTGCGGATCCAAACCTGATGTGACTTCGTCCAAGAATAGAACTTTCGGCTCATGGAGGAGAGCCGCACATATCATCGCCTTCTTAGCCCAGCCAGATGAGAGAGCGCCAACTAGGCGCTTTGCCTTCTCCCTGAAGCCGAACATATCCATCAATTCGTCGATTCGTTTTTCTGCCCTGTGCTTTGGAAGCTCGTAAAGCGTGCTGAATAACTTCAGGTTCTCCTCGATGGTCAGATCTTTGTATAGTGAAACCCCGTCGGATACGACTCCGATCTCACGCCTCACTAAGGCAGGTTCTTCGCGAATATCATGACCAGCCACAACCGCAGTCCCGTGGCTGGGCTCAATCAGAGTGCAAAGCATGCGCACCGTTGTCGTCTTACCAGCACCATTGGGCCCGAGAAGGCCGAACAGTTCACCGCCTTTCACGTCCAAGTTGAGGTTATCGACAGCGGTGAAGTTGCCGAAGTTCTTGGTAAGCGCTTTTATCGTTATCTCATTTTCAGGCATTACTTTCGCCGGGAATTTTGAATTTACGGGCGTGCTATTCTCTGAGCCACTAAAGAGGTTTATGCGGTAAACTGAGGTGACCTCACGCTTGAAATGCAAGAGACGCGTGCGATTGTTCCGGCCGAATTCGCTTCAGGTTGAAGGGTGCCATTCCACTTCCCGCTTGCCTTCTCGATGATTAGCTACCCGAGCGAGTACGAACAGAAGATCGGATAACCTGTTGATATAAGGGACCATTTGTTCGCTGATCTTCTCGGCCTTACTCAATGTGACTATGCTTCGTTCAGCGCGCCTCGCAACGGTTCTCGAGAAGTGTAGCATTGAACCAGCCTGACCACCGCCAGGCAGAATGAAAGCTTTCAAGGGTGGCAGCTCTTCCTGTAATTTGTCGATTGTTCGTTCTAATTCCTCGATTCTTTCCTTCGTGATTCGCGGAACCTTTCGGGTAGCCTCTGAGGTTGAAGCGAGGTCTGCACCGGCTACGAACAAGTCCTGCTGAAGGCCCTCTAAGATTGAGTCAAGCTCCTTATCATTCAACAGGGACCTAGCCAAACCGAGTACGGAATTGAGCTCATCCACGTTTCCATATGCCTGCACTCGGAGCGAATCCTTCGGAACGCGTGCCCCGCCTACTAGGCCTGTTTCCCCCTTATCGCCTGTTCGAGTGTATATCCTGGCCAATTTGGAATACTCGCTGCTAAAAGTGCGGGACAGGAATTTAGAGGCGTTGGTATGTACTGAAGGTGGCGAGTGGAGTTGAAGATCGGTGTACTCTTAGACGAGCCGAAAATCCTTCCGGGATTCGACTACACATTCTACGAGGTGAAACCCTGGAGCGGAAGAATCCTCCAACCGCTTCCGCAATCATGGAACGTCGTAAACT
This sequence comes from Candidatus Bathyarchaeota archaeon, assembly GCA_023247835.1. Next base: position 1,545 of record JAHFFU010000060.1, on the reverse strand, counting down.
GCTTCGCCGACAACACGAAGTCTCAAACAAAGCCTGCAGGAGTTGCGACGTATGAGGGAAACATTGCAAAAAGTCTACAACGAGAAATGGTTCGGGACCGTCAGATGTTGGGCTTTTTTGAGGAGCGGGGATGTAGCGGTATGGTCCAAGTCTTAGAGAGATAGCGGAAAATCGTGTGACAATCATTTCCGCCGTCCATTAGCGATGGCAGCGTACATTTTTGTACGCTGTAGCTTTAAATAATGTAGCGATGTCATTAAGCCGCCATCCCACACAGCCGAGGAAACAAAAATGGGGCATAGCCTTTGGGCGGCACGCGCAAGAATTAACCACAACGACAGAGCATAGGCTGAAGCTTCAGAAGTTTCGTTACTCCACAAACCCCCTCCAGACATTTCTAGCCCTTAGCAGTCGAAGCGAATACTGTTACATGCTCGAATCTGCCGAAGGCCCGCGAAAACTCGCGCAATATTCCTTCATCGGATTCTCCCCTACAAGAGTTATCGAAGTGAAGGATGGCAAATACACTGAAACATCCTCCGATAACGGATCTACGACAGTTCAGACGAACGACCCTTATCTCCCGCTTCGCAAAACATTGGCTGAAAACTTCACAACGTATCACGGATTCCGATTCGTTGGCGGCCTCGTAGGTTACTTTTCTTACGATGCGATTCGCTATTTGGAATCGTTGCCGAACCAAGCCCGCGATGACCTTAGGCTTCCGGATTTCGAGTTCGGAGTTTACGATGATGGGATCGTATTCGACCACCTGACAGGCCAAGCTTACTATTACTGGTACGACAATAACAGGTTGAAAGAGATCGAACGCCTTCTAGCCCAAAGAGTTACGCCAACAAGCCTGACAGCAGTTGGGCCGCGGCTAAACCTGAAACAGGATCGATTCGAATCAATGGTGGACGACGCGAAACGTTACATCACAGCTGGGGACATATTTCAAGTCGTACTCTCAAAACGTTTTGAATTCTCTTTCAAAGGCGACCTTATCAACTTCTACAAAGCGTTACGGGAGATCAACCCGTCCCCGTACATGTACTTCCTCAAAATGAAGGACCGTGCGATAGTAGGCTCAAGCCCCGAAATGCTTGGGAGAGTTGACAAAGGCCGCGCAGAAACTTTTCCGATAGCCGGCACGCGCCCCGTTGGCAGGGACAGCAAAGAAGACAAGCGGTTGGCGGCGGAGTTGCTAAAGGACCCCAAAGAGCGAGCTGAGCACATTATGCTGATAGACCTAGCCAGGAACGACCTTGGAAAAGTCTGCCAGTTCGGAACGGTTGAAGTCCCAGAGTTCATGGTGGTCCAGAAATACAGCCACGTTCAGCACATAGTCTCACGGGTTACAGGCCGACTCCGGCCGGATTGCGACGCGCTTGACACCTTCAAAGGAATCTTCCCAGCCGGAACAGTCTCAGGGGCGCCGAAGAAGAGGGCGATGGAAATCATAGATGAGTTGGAACCATCCCGTAGGGGGCCATATGCAGGCGCAGCTGGATATTTCTCCTACAATGGCAATGCGGATTTCGC
>JAHFFU010000059.1 GCA_023247835.1 Candidatus Bathyarchaeota archaeon | reverse complement strand
AAGTCTGCTGTGTACGTTCCATCTAGTTGCAGCACTATGGGTGTGAGGATTTTCCCAGTAAGGTCGCCTCCCATTATCAGCCAGTTCGCTTTGAACATCTTGGCAGAGTTTAGGAATTTTCGCCAAACCTGCTCGCTGCCGTGAAAGTCAGAAGCGAATACTATCCTGACCGTCGCCAAAGAGTACCAAACGGCACAATGGGTCTTGGTATGTATTTCAACTTTGACTGTTTATTTCAAGGTTGGCGCTAGTCGCGCTGGACTTCCTCTACGACATTGTACCACTTAACGGACGGGCCAACCTTGGCGCGTAGTTTCCACTGAAGTGTCTTGGGCTCCTTCTCGATCTTGTCCTGGAGCGTGTCGATTCGTTCCGTCACAACTCCTTTGTCTTGTTTAGTCAAGCCTTCGTATTTGCCCAGGAAATCCTTGACTTTCCCGAAGTTAACCGTAACTGTGTAATGGAAACCCCACTCGTTCGCGAGAACTTTGGCAAAGTAATCGGCGTTGATCTCTTCCTTGTCTCCTTTGCCCACATCGTGTTCTGTGAGGAGTATTATTGCATCTTGGATGTCCTTCTCGTTCGTCTGAACGATCTGCAGCTTTTGGAGCAGAAGCTCAGCCAAAGGGACTGTTGGCGAGTCCACCTCGAGCCTGTCCTTGAAGTCGATTACATGGCACATTTCGAGTTTGTCGAGGAAAACGTCTATGGCCTTGTTTCCTTCCTTATCGTTGAAGATCTGCCTGTGCCTGCCGGTGGCTCCGGTGAGCATGAGAGAGATGTACGGCTCATATCCTAATTCGACGAAGAGCTTTTTCGTGTGTGGGCGAAACTTGCTGTAAGTGACGAAATCCATATCGTGCTTTGGGGTCCGTTTGAGCTTTTCATACAGTCCTTTGTGTTCTGGGCAGTGCATGCGAATTGCGGCGCCGCCCATTATTCTTAGGGGGACCTTTCTGCCGTCAGCTTCGCTAATGATGCGTCGAATCTCTTTCTCGAAGTCAGTAAAAGTTGCGAATTCACCCAAACAATAACTCAACCTGAATTAGGTCAGATTTGTTGTTTCATGAAGTGTGGTTTGTGTTTCCACATACCACACGCAGAAGATACCCTTAACCTCTATTAAGTTAACCCGCACTTTCCCCATAAACTCGCATTCATGCCTTGTAATTTCAAATTTCTTCAAGCCTTTTCCGGCGCGAGTTTTGTTAACATCTGACTGTAAATCGCTCACAGAATTTCGGAGTTTCAATTATCGTTTCACGGTTGTATTGCGCCGGTGATTAACGAGCCACGACGCGTCTTCAACGCAAAGTCCGGCAACTAATTGCTCGAACCTTAATTTGACAGGCAGCATGACATCAAGTTGTTTATTGCCCTCTGGAGTCTCGGGGAAGTGTCTGTCGAAAACCAGAAAGCTCTCACACTGTCGTTGACCAATAGAGTTCTCTCTGAAAACAGACTCACGAATCACCTATGGTTAATTCCCCTTGCCTTAGGGTTCGCAACATGGGAGGTAGTTACCCGATTCAGCTTAGTCCCTAGCTCGAATCTCCCAACCCTATCAGGTGTTCTGGTAACACTGTTCTCGTCCCTTCGGGATCCAGCTTTCCTGCTCCGCATCGCGTACAGCTTTCTCAACTTAAGCCTTGGCCTGGCGATAGCCTTCTCTGTGGCGTTACCGATAGCATTTGCCGCCGGTTGCAAGAACAGGTTCGACCTGACGCTCACGCCGCTCGTAATGCTCTTCGGGGCACTTCCCGACCTATCCTTTTTGCCGCTTCTAGTACTCTGGTTTGGCGCGGGAAACATCGCTGCGATCATAATGGCCTCTGTGGTCGGATTCTTCCCGATATACTTCACAGTCCGGCAGGGAACCAAAAGCATCCCTCGGGAATTGTTCGATGTTACATCAATCTTCAGGTCAGATCGGCTATCGACCTTCACAAAAATGGTTCTACCAGCCATATCGCCTCACATGTTCAGCGGCCTGAGGCTCGCATACGAATTCCTTTGGGAAATCATAATCGCAATTGAAATTGCGACCAGAGTCGCGGGCATCGGAAGCTTCATTCAAGGAAACGTGAGCGCCGGTTCGCTTGAGAGTGGTTTCGCTGCAATTTTCGCAATAGGCATAGTCGCGGTCGTCGTTGACAGGGTGTTCTTTGGGACGCTGGAATCTTGGGCTAGGAAGTGGGCTTGATGGAGCCACATGTCGAGCTAGAGAATGTGAGCAAGTTTTACCAAGCAGAGGAAAGGTTGCATGCGCTGCATGAGGTCAGCTTCGGAATCGACCGCGGGGAATTCGTCTCCATAGTAGGCCCAAGCGGTTGCGGTAAGTCCACGTTGCTCAAGATCATGGCTGGTCTGGACGCCCCGAGCTCAGGAGAAGTACGTTTTCAGGGTGGCCCAGTTCGAGGCCCGCATGATAAGATCAGCATGGTGTTTCAAGCCTTCGGCCTCTTCCCATGGAGGACGGCGCTGGAGAATGTAGAGTACGGATTGGAGATGCGCAAAACACCGAAGCCAGAACGCCGCGCTCTTTCAAGAGAATACCTAGAGATGGTTGGCCTCGGGGGATACGAACACATGTACCCGAAGCAGTTGTCTGGCGGAATGAAACAGAGAGTAGGCATTGCGCGTGCGCTGGCCGTGGAACCAGAAGTCGTACTGATGGACGAAGCGTTCAGCGCCATCGATGAAGTAACCTCTGAAGTCCTGCGCGAAGAAGTCGGCGACCTGCACAAGCAAACCGGGAAAACTTTCGTTCTTGTCACACACAACCTTTCCGAAGCCATCGAATTGGCGGACAAGGTAGTCGTATTATCCTCCCGCCCAGCAAAAGTGAAGAAGATTTTCCCAGTCTCGCTTGAGCGGCCACGGGACCGGACGCATTCCTTATTCGTTCACATGCACCGTGACATCCTGCACTTGCTCAAGGAAGAGCTGGAGAATACGCTAATCCGACACAAGTTGAAAGGAATCAGGGAACTTTCATCCTTACACGACATCGAGGCGCCAGGGAAAGAGACCTCTGCGAAACAGTCCGAAACAACAAACGCAGTGTCACCCCCACGTTCCCGACAGAAGTTAGCGTGAAAGGGCGTAGAATCCACGCAATTGAGGAGTCTTCTTCAACGCGGGCACTTGTCGCAAAAAACACGCACAATTAAATCTGATTTGAGGCTGTACCCCTACTTGAACGCAACAGCGCTCCCAAACCACATAACGCCGTCCGATATTGGGTATTCTAAGCGATTGTAGAATGGTCCTACTGAAGACGACCTTGACGGGAGTCTGCATACTGGTTATTGGAATACTGCTAATTACCATGCTGGGTCAGTACGTCACGGTTGAGGTCCGTGACGTTCAGACGCGCGACGTGGAACCCCACGCCGAATTCCTTGTAGGTGACATCGCGGACAGGACGTATAGCTTACCAGCAAGTGTCTCCGCCTTCGGCTCGGTCGATGTGACCCAAGCGCCTACGAACGCATCGGGAGACATCCGGTTCATGGTCTTCGATGCGCAAAACTATCAAAAATGGAGTTCTGGTCAGCAAGCGGACTTTTTGTTTTCCGCTGAGAAGCAAGGCCAGTTCAATTTCACTTTCACAACCGCCAATAGTGGCATGTACCACTTTGTATTCGACAATCGGGCTTCGCTCTTCAAGAAGTACGTAATTCTATCGGTCAGTTATAGCGAAGTCACCCTTAGCCACGTCCCCGACCCGCGGGTACCCTACATCGGGTGGGCCCTCCTTTTTGGAGGGGCGCTCATTCTGGCTTATGGGTTGGTAAGAAAACCACCCATTCCTTGGGCGTAGACAATTCTAAATAGCGTCCCAATCTAAACCATTACTGGTCTCATAATGAGCGGGCTTACCAAGAAGACTGTGATTGCGGACCAAACGTTATCGACCATACTTGGTGTAAAGGAAGGCGAACTGGTCAGCTACTCACAGCTCTCAAAGGGCCTCCACAAGTACATCAAAGATAATGACCTCAGAAACCTTCAACGCGTCCAACCTTCTCCCGCAATTAGCCAACCTTCGCCCGTAACCACTCAGCCAGCAGCCGCTGTGTCCGCGGGCATGAAGAAGTGTAGGGATTGTGGCGCCGACATTTCAGCTGAAGCTGTTTTCTGTGATCTTTGCGGCGTCAGGCAATAGCAGGATTTACTTGATGTTGCACTTCAATTGAACGACTGTGATGCCATCTTAAATATGGTGCAAAGGCGGCTAGCATACTTTTAACCGTCGCAGGCGGAGGAGTCTTTTATGGTGACTGAAAAAATAGGAATCGTAGGGTACGGCGCATACATCCCCCTGCAGCGTATCCAAAGTGAGCTCATAGTCCGAGAACGAGAGAAGAAGCGCGAAGACCTCCCCCAGTTCCTCGACAAAGTAAAGAACGGCTTGCTGCTAAGGGACAAGTCTGTTGCAGGGATAAGTGAGGACTCTATAACAATAGCTACCGAAGCGGCCCTTAACGCTGTGGAGATGGCCGGCGTCGACCCTGGCAAAATTGAAACGGTCGCAGTTGGTTCGGAGTCAAAGCCATATGCCGTGGGCACGATCGCCCGGCATGTCGCATCCTTCCTGGGTCTTGGTAACCGTGTTTACATTGCTGACCTCGAGGGGGCATGTAATTCAGGAATGCAGTCAACAGCCTTCGTTGAGAGTCAAATTTTGAGCGGGAGAATCAAGTACGGTTTAGCGATCGGAACTGACGTCGCGCAGGCGCCAGTCGGCGACCCGTTAGAATACGCGTGTGGAGCCGGTGCCGGAGCCTTCCTTCTCGGAAATGATAGCCCTGTAGCAACAATTGTTGACACAGCGGCTTATTCCAGTTTGACGCTTGATTTTTGGAGAAGGGATGGTATCACATTCCCAAGCCACTTCGGCCGAACAACCGTAGAAGCGTACATTAAGCATGTGATTGGGGCCATTGAGGGTCTCCTTATGAAACACCCCGAGATTTCCCTCATGGATTTTGATTACATCACTTTCCACCAACCATCCGGATACATGCCCATGAAAACATGCAAAACCCTAGCCCAAGAGAAAATCCCCATACTGGACAACCCAGAGCTCGAGGAAAGGATACGTCTGACGCCTCAGTTCATTGAGGAGAAAATAAAACCGTGGCTGCGAGTCCTCGACACTGGGAACACGTACGCCGCGGCTACGCTGATAGCTACATGCGATATCCTCGACCATGCGAAACCTGGCGAAGATGTCTTGGCTGTTTCCTACGGCTCTGGCGCGTACACGATCGCCACTTGGATGCACGTTGAAGACAAGATCCTCGAACGAAGAGACCGAGTCCCGACCGTAAGGGACTACGTGAATAGGAGACGGGACATCAGCCTAGAAGCCTATCAGAGGCTCATGAAATACAAGCATGGCTCAGTCCGGGGCAAACTAGAAGCACCAAGGATAATCGCGGAAATCGAACCGTACAATGGAAACACCCTAACCTACACCTTATGCAACGGGTGCCAACGCGTATTTTACCCAGCCCGTGACCGATGTTTAGAATTTGACTGTAACGGGCCTGTGGAGCAGCGCACTCTCCCAGTCAACTCACGCGTTCTTTCAGTCAAGAGACCGACTGTGAGGGAGCGTTTGATGTCAAACTTCCAGATTCTGAAGGAAGGTAAAGTACTGATAGTTGATACTAGCCCTAGCCAGGTTCAGCCGGGAATGGAGCTTGAGAGCCTCATCCGCCGATTAGACGATGAGGGGAAGTCTGGCCTCATAATATACGGGCCGGTCTACAGGCCTGTGTTCAGGACAAAGCCGCTCCTGCGCCCCGCAGAGCCTACGCCGGTGTTTGCCAGTTAGTTAACTCGTAGGCTTGCGTGCACGGTTCCGCAGTGCCGGCAGTACTGAGCGTCATCGACTTCGAAAAAGTCCCCATCTTCGCGTATCACGAACGTATCTCGGAATCGATGCCCGATTATTTTACAGACCATGCTCAATTCGGTCACTGGGTGCCATTACGGCTTGAGTGTATATTAACGTTCCGTTTCTGGTACATGGATGTATCCGTTTCCGACATATGGAGTTTTGATAAGACTCCGCGTCTTTAGCCAACCGTTCGTTTCGGAAAGGAGGTCTCCGTCTTCTGCGGCATAGCCGGTTTTGCCGGCCTGAGCGATGAATCGCTTCTCAAAAGGATGATCGAAGTCCTGCGACACCGGGGACCCGACGACACAGGGTATTATGTTGACAAGGAAATCGGTCTGGCAAACGCACGACTCAGCATCATAGACATCGAAGGCGGCCACCAACCAATACACAATGAGGATGGAACGGTTCACGTCACCTTCAATGGAGAGATATACAATTACCGCCAACTCCGCAGTGAGCTGGAAGCACACGGGCACCGATTCTACACTCAATCTGACACCGAGGTCATAGTCCACAGCTACGAGCAGCATGGTGAGGCCTTCGTCAAGAAGCTCAATGGAATGTTCGCCATCGCCCTCTGGGATGCAAAGCAAAAGAAGCTAATTCTCGCTCGCGACCGAATGGGCATAAAGCCGCTTCATTACGCTCTGCAGAAAAATGCAATACTCTTCGCGTCAGAGATCAAAGCAATTCTGCAAGCCCCTTTCAGCAGGGCCGTGAACCTAGAGTCCCTTTACAGCGTCCTAAACCTCGGCTACATCCCGGGAAACGGTACCCTCATCGAAGGCATCTACAAACTCCCACCCTCA
>JAHFFU010000058.1 GCA_023247835.1 Candidatus Bathyarchaeota archaeon | reverse complement strand
CCACATTTCCTGCATGAACGGCGCACGAGGCTGTGGAATATGCTCCAAGACGGCATTGGCAAACACCACATCGAACGACGCATTCGCAAAGGGGAGCTTGTCGGTCGATGATGTGTGGCTGAGCACAATTCTTTCGGACAAACCAAGCTCCTGAATAATTGCAGTTCCCCGTTCCACACGTCCAGCGTTAGGTTCCACACCCACAACTCTTGACGCTCCAGCCTCCAGGTATGCGCATGCAGAGAGTCCAGAGGAGGCGCCGAAATCCAAAATGCAACGGCCGGACAAGAGGGTTTTTAAACTTTCGAGCGTGCGTCGAAGAGTCAAGAACCGCTCGTATTCAGTTGGCTTCTCTTTGATATATTCAAGATAGGAACTAGATGTCATAGCCATGTTCCTCCTTCCACGAATTGACATTGGGTGAGAGCCGGCACGATCAATATTCGCTGTGGCTGTGGACGCCTTGGCTGGCTACCTTGCTCCCAAGAATGTAGCTAATCGTTTGCCAAGGAAGGTTAGCTTGGGTAGCGACGGCGAACATCACGCCACCAGGACACCAGATTAATCAAAGCCCACAGCTTGTTCTCATGATTGGCATCACCTCTAACATGTTCGATCACAATTCGTTGCACCTCTGCGGCATTCAGAAAACCAATATCATTGATGATGTGACTTGAAAGAATGTCACACATCATAGGTTTGAGATCTGTACGTAGCCAGAGCCCGAGCGGCACCGAAAATCCCAGTTTCTTACGGTGCAAGATACTCGATGGAAGCAAGTCACGGAATGCCTCCTTAAACAGAATTTTCTTTGACCCGAGAGAGGTCTTGTAGTGAGATGGCATTTGGGCCATGAGCTCGACCAGTGGATGATCGAGAAACGGCACTCGCACCTCAAGCGAGTGGTACATACTCACTCGGTCCGTCAGCGTAAGTAGATCCCCTGGAAGGTACAGGTGCATATCGCTAAGCAATAGATTGTGCAACAAACTGTCGGCATCGCCTGAATCAAATAGATCAACAATCAGACTTTCCGGACTCCCAAGATTCTGGCTGCCTAAGAAGTCTTTGTGTAACAGACTCTCCCGCTCCTTCTCAGAAAAAGCCGTGATGAACGCAACATATCGAGCTGCAGGCGACTTTTCAGCCGCAGCAAGAAATCGTTTGAGTCGGCTCATCCAAGGATGTCCCGTTGCAACGTCTGGAAGCAGATGAGCCCATTTCTGACCAAGAACACCACGCACAGAAGGCGGAATTTTTCTAAAGAGTTCAGCCCAAAGCATGCCAAGGTACCGTTCGTAACCACCGCCAATTTCATCGCCTCCTAATCCAGAAAGCGCGACGGTAACATGCTGTCTCGTCATCTGGCTTACGTAGTAGTTAGGGATGGCTGAAGAGTCCGCAAACGGTTGATCGAAGCAGGCCACCAGCTTTGGCAAGAGATCCTTGATATCCGTGGTCACCACGAATTCGTGATGCTCAGTCTGAAATCGTTCCGCTATGATTCGTGCAAACGCCCGTTCATCTTGAAAAGACCCCTTCCCTTCATGGCCGATTGAAAAAGTCAAAACTGGTTTTGTCGACTCCTGTGCCATCACACCCACAATAGCGCTTGAATCGATCCCTCCTGAAAGGAACGCACCAAGCGGCACCTCACTGACGAGATGGCTTTTCACGCTGTCTCGGAACTGCGCAAGAAAGCGCTCCTCCCATTCCTTAATCGACACATTCAGTTGTGATCGGAACTGCAAGCTCCAATACCGGTGAATCGAGATTCGACCGCGTTCGCAAACCAGCGTGTGGGCTGGTGGAAGCTCGACAATATCCTGATAAATGGTCTCGGGCCCAGGAATGTAGAGGTAGGCAAGAAATCGTTGAACTGCGGACTGATTCACATCAGAAGTAAACCAGGGGAGCCGGAAAAATGCCTTCAGCTCAGAGGCAAAAACTAACCGTCCGTCGACAACGGAATAAAACAGGGGTTTGATTCCAATTCGATCTCTCGCCAACAGAAGCCGTTCAGCGTTCCCGTCCCAGAGCGCATAGGCAAACATTCCCCTCAGCCTTGATACCCCTTCCACACCGTACTGCTCGTACAGGTGGACTAATGTCTCGGAATCGCTATGGGTATAAAACTGATGCCCTGCACCTTCAAGATCCTTCCGCAACTCAAGATGATTGTAGATCTCCCCGTTAAACACTACCCAGATACTCTTGTCCTCGTTGTAGACCGGCTGCTTACCACCCGAGACGTCGATAATCGATAGGCGACGCATCCCTATCCCAATTCCTCGGCTCACGTAGCTTCCGCTGTCGTCCGGGCCACGATGGACGATCGAATCATTCATCGACTCGATCCAGGCAGGGTTGACTGCCCGCCCTCTCATATCAAACACCCCAACAATGCCACACATCTATTTCCCCTCCACCGACGGAATGCCTGGCCCCATCGCTAACAATCCTTCGTCTCTGAATTTCAGAGGACACGCAGTTGCAGTTTCTTGTAGCCTGACGGAATTGCGAATATTGCAGGCGTAGCACACCTCTCACCAGCTATTGACTCCTAGCCCCGCGGGATATCGACAGTCTGGTCGCCGGGGTGCACCGCTCGAGCCGGGCGCTCCAGCGTCACCCTGACCTGCTGCGATCCTTTCTTCGCGACAGTCCCCTTTTTTTACGCCGCATGTAGGACATTAGTTATGCAGGAGTCAATAAGAGGAGGGCTTTTCATCGAGTCTGGCTGGTTCACGCCAAGAAGCGACAAAACCGTCGGCGCGATTGAACAGAGCGACACCTTTTCCGAATGTATGCGATGTTGCCGGTTTGGTAGACGTATCCACAGCAAACCATCGCGATGATGCATTCCGCTCTTAATACCTTCGCCTTGGTAAAACAGCTCAAAGAATGGGGCCTTTCGATCGCTGCCTTCGACCATCAAGATAGCATCAGGCGAGACCTGGGAATGTATGGAGCACCCCGTGTAGACCTCATTCCCTTTCCGATCGGCGCGCAGAACAGGTGTAGAGGCAACACGAAGCCTTTCCAACTCCAGCATTGCTTGACGAGCTTCTTCCTCGCTATGGAATCTCACGTAGAACTCCTCGGACATCACTGGAGAAATTTCGTATGCACCCTTTACTCCGGCGAATTCAAATACCTTTTCAAAATTCTTAGGCCTATAAAAGCACTTACCACCTTCTTCCTCATAAGCAACGCACGGCTGCTGGCTAAGCGCCGTGCAGAGTATCAGGGTTGAATCGTCACCCGCCAAGGCCAAGGCACGACCGATGATTTCGTCCAATTGTTGATACCCGAACAGAATAGCAGCCTCTTTCTCAGTCTTATCCTCATTGGTCGGCGGAATACTGAAATGCCATGGCTCCATTTCTCTCCAATAACAATGCTGAAAGTGGGCCACGCTGTTCACAAAGAAGGTGGAGAAGCTCGGCCTGTACTTTCTAAAGTACCAAGAGAATAGATCAAACTGTAATTTGTCTAAAATGGGAACCCGCTTCCATCTGTACTTTCCTGACCGCTCAATCAGTAGCTGGCTGACAATAGCCCAAATAGTAGAGAAGGACAGCCCATGAGAGAGCATGAACTTCAGATAGTCCAAGTACTCTGCTGCACTATACGCAGTATCCAAATTCGTATGCTCTTGAACGCTCTTCCTAACGAATCGATGATAGGAAGAAAATTCTCCCGGGTACGGAGGCGCTCCTGTTGTCCATGGATCTGGCATAAATGCGCCATTTAGGGGAAGAGAATATTTTGCATTCATGCTTCCACAAACCCACACGTGCTGTCCTGCATCCGAAATGAGATCCCAGACACACTTGCCTTTGAGTTTATGACCATCATCTAAGTGGAAAACTTTATGGTCCTGAAAGGGGAGCCCTGTATGTACGGTAACCCATTGAACCCAGGGGTTTAGATTAGGGGAATCTTCTCCTGCATCAGATGTGTAGATCAGGGAGTCATTGAAGAGACGCCTAAAATTAGGCAGTTTGCCCTCGCCTATGAACCGTGCCATCAAAGAAGGAGTCAACTCGTTAAACTCCAGCATTACAACAGGATTTCTGACCGTCATACCTCTACCCCCTTTAACAAGCGCATGTACTCCGTTGCCTGCATACAGACAGCTAGGTGCAGGTTGTTCGCTTTACGCATGCTAATCGTCAGCCTCGAAAGACTGGTCACTTTGTCCGTGACCCAACGGTCTCTTCAAGTGCCCAGAAAAGCCGTTGTTCATCGACAGCCCAGTTATACTTCTCGGTGACAGCGTCTTTTCCATGCTGCCCCATCTCTCTCCTGATTGCTTGATCCCCCAACATGAAAATCGCACGAGCCAAATCCTCCGAATCTTTTTCTTTAAACACCACTCCACATCGCTCTTCTCGAACGATCCGCTCAGTCGGCTTTGCATTCGACACGATAACCGGCTTCCCCATCGACATGTAATCAAAGAGTTTGTTGGGAATGGTTGTGTTCCAGCTCTCAGTGGCATGATGTGGCACCAGACCAACATCAGACTCTCGAATCACCTCGATCGCCTTGGAATAGTCAAGCCATCCCAGAAACTGCACAGCATCCTGTAACTTCAGTTGATCTGCGAGCTGTCTAAAATCACCTTCATGCCGTCCAGAGCCTACAATCACCAGTTTCACTCCAGGGAGACGTTCATGCACACGTTGAATCGCACGAATGGCCGTCTCAATCCCGCGCGCCCATTCCAACAAACCCAGATACACGAGAATGAGACTCTGCGGGCCGCGAGAAACTCCGACGCCACCACCGCGAGGCGACTCAGTCCAACGCGCCGTGGTCGGCGTATTAATCACCAGCGAAACCCTTGCAGGATTAACCCCGAGGGCAATCAAGCGATCACGAGACTCCTCGACCACTGCCAAAATATGATCGCACCAACGCACACTCGTACGCTCAATAACGCGTATGACGCTTGGATTACGAACCAGGACATTCAGGATTGAAAATCCCTTCCGATCCCAAAGGTCTTGAATCATCGCCGGGTAATTCTCAGCCATATCGAGAACCACAGGGAGGCCGAGAAGCCGCCCTATACCCAGAGCCGTCCACGCCAGAGGGAGATCCCGGACGAGAATCACGTCTGCTTTGGCTCGCTTGATGGTTTTCCAGATCGTATAGATCCAGACGGGATTGAAAAAAGCGGGAAATCCGATCAGATAATTAAGACGTCCAAATCGCTCGGATAGGCACGGCAAGCGATGGATGTGCAGGCTCTTCGCATACTCATATCGTGGGCAACGCTTTGAGTTTCTGCACACAAGATGCACTTCATGTTTCTTGACCAACGAGTCGCAAACCTTTTCGACTCGAACATCCCACGGATAGTCGGCATCCCAGATGTGACAGATGACCATATCAGCCAGCGTTTCCTACCGTTTCGGCTTCGCAGTCGCAATCACTAACCAGCCATGTTTCCCACTTCCAGCTCCTCGACAACTATTGCACCATGAGCCGGACAGGGGCCTACATAGCCCCGCTAACTAGCAGAAGAACCTGTTGACATCACTGCGAGTAAGTTGGTCTTGACCAGATGCTCATACACAATGTCCGAGACCATCGCATTGCCTTCTGAGTTGAAATGCCCTGCACATTGGGCTGGTTGAGTGAACAAGTCACAAAAAGACCCCGGTTTCTCCACACGCTTTCCAAATCCTGCATGGAGATCAAGATAAGGAATTCGCCTTCGCTCAAGATTCTCAATGAGTGGACGAGTTACAACCCTGCCGGTCTCCTTAAACTGCTTGAATGACCGCGGTGTAGGATATATAAGCAGCAAGGGGATCTTTCCCCTCGATTGACTTGTCTTCGCAAACAAATCGGCAATTTCACTCGTGATTCTGAGAGCTTGCGTAGGATGATCGTCCCTGTAGAAGACCTCCCAGCTGGTATGGCCGAGAATCGCACTCCTTGCTCTATCAGAAAGTAATAGCTTTACCGCTTTCCACGAGTACGGAAACGAGAGCGACACGGGACCATATTCGGAATCGGGCAAGAACGCTTCATGCTCGAAGGCATTCTCGGGACTCTCTGTTGCAACAAGAAATTCCTCCTGGTTCCAGACTGGCATTTCAATCAATCGCAGCCGATCATGCTCTAAAACGAATCTCGGCTTCAGAGAGAACACTGTGCGCGCATCAAGAAGGTACCGATACCGATTAACATTCCGGAGCACGTTCTCAGGGTAAATTCCGAGTATTACCACTCTTGCCGAATCATGAACATTATTGAGAAATCGCAAATAGGCCTGATCCGTCCCGTACCCCCCTACCCCATAATTGCCTACGCGACATTTTAATCTCGATGACAGCACGTTGCTCCAGGCTTCTGAATGAGCCACCTCGTCCCCGTATGTGAACGAATCACCATACAGCGAGACACATTCATTCCCAGGAGTCGGATAAGTCGGTATGGGCCGAGATTCGATTAACTCCAAACCGTTCTCATCGGTCTTTCTCGCTGGCCATCCCAGCAACGGATCACGTCTTCGCATGTATCGCTCAAACTCGGGCCCGCTAACTGATGGACTACGGAAGAAGAACGCAGGCTCTCGAGGGAGCAGCACGAAGTGGATCGCTAGAAACGACGCAACCTCGATCATCGCACCAACGAAAATCGCGGCCGCCACGTAGTAGGGAACTTTAGACTTGCCGGTTGACATCGCGCCTTGCAATCTCGAAGCTTGAAAATCCTTGATGGTCT
>JAHFFU010000057.1 GCA_023247835.1 Candidatus Bathyarchaeota archaeon | reverse complement strand
TCATCCCTGCTGAATGCATATGTTGC
The DNA here is from genome assembly GCA_023247835.1 of Candidatus Bathyarchaeota archaeon. The sequence goes on along the minus strand of JAHFFU010000057.1, from coordinate 6,776 downwards.
CTGTGTAAGGTCATTCGTTCCGAAAGAGAAGAAATCGGCATAGGGGGCTATCTCATCCGCAGTCAAGGCGGCCCTCGGAACCTCTATCATCGTTCCGATCTTGTAGTCTATTGTGAGGCCCATACTTTCCATGACTTTGTCAGCCACCGATGTTATCCTTTCGCGTAGGAAGCGAATCTCATTGGCCTCACCAACGAGAGGGAGCATGATTTCAACTCGAACCGTAACGCCCTCCCTTTGCAGTTCGCCTGCCGCCTCTAGGATTGCACGAGTCTGCATCTCATAGATCTCGGGGTGGCTGACGGCCAGTCTACAACCTCTGTGGCCAAGCATGGGGTTATGTTCAGCCAGGGTTATGACCTTCCTGAGCATGCGTTCCTTCGAAGTCAATAAATCCGTGTTTGTGCCCGTAGCCTTCATGGATGCAACTTCAACCGTTAGTTCCTCGTATTTGGGCAGAAACTCATGCAGTGGAAGGTCTAAGAGCCGGATTGTGACGGGGAGGTCGTGCATATTGCTTAATATTTTCTTGAAATCTTCCTTTTGTAGTGGTCTCAACTTTTCGAGGGCTCGAGCCCGTTCATCGTCGGTCGTAGAGAGAATCATTTCTTGAACTATGGGAAGGCGGTCTTGCGCATTGAACATCCGTTCAGTTCTGCAGAGGCCAATCCCGCCGGCTCCAAATTCCCGAGCTGTCGCAGCCCCTTCAGGCGTGTCGGCATTTGCTCGGACGCCTAGCCTACGTGTTTCATCAGCCCATCCCAATAATTGCTGGGCTTCAGCGCTTAGTCTCGGTTCAATTGTGGGAGCCACGCCCAGCAGCACATTGCCAGTCGTCCCGTCGATCGTTATGATGTCATTCTTCTTTACCGTAGTCGTGCGCGCGCTGAAATTATCAGCGCTCCGATCGATTTTGACCTGTTCGCAACCCACAACGGCAGGCTTTCCCATTCCGCGCGCTACAACTGCCGCATGGGAGGTCATCCCTCCCCTGCTCGTGAGTACGCCCTTAGCAGCGATCATCCCGTGAATGTCTTCAGGGGTAGTCTCTTCCCTGACGAGAATCACGGCCTCTCCGCCCGCTCCCAACCGATGGGCTTCATCTGTATCGAAAATTACCTTGCCCGTGGCTGCTCCTGGGGATGCAGGCAAACCCGTAGCGATCGGTTTTCCCTTGAAGCTGGGGTCAATCTGCTTATGCACTAGTTGCTCAAGGTGCGAGGGTAAGACTCGAAGCAGCGCCTGTTCCTTCGTGAGAAGCCCTTCCTTAACCATTTCGACAGCAATTCTGATCGCGGCTGGAGCAGTTCGCTTCCCGGACCGGGTTTGGAGGATAAACAGCTTTCCATTTTCGATGGTGAATTCAATGTCTTGCATGTCCTTGAAGTGATGTTCGAGAAGCTTGCAAACATCGAGTAATTGGCGGTAGACAACGGGCATTTCATCATGCAGTTGAGATATTGGTTTGGGCGTTCGAATTCCGGCGACTACATCTTCGCCCTGGGCATTGATGAGGAACTCTCCAAACAGGCTGGGCTCGCCTGTTGAGGGATTTCTAGTGAAGCACACACCCGTGCCTGATTCAGGCCCCATGTTTCCGAACACCATCGTCTGTATGTTGACAGCCGTACCAAGGGTGTCAGGAATTTTATTCGCTTGACGATAAACGACCGCTCTGTACCCGTTCCAAGATTGGAAGACCGCGGCTATGGCCATTCGAAGTTGCGTTGCAAGATCTTCTGGAAAATCTTGACCGGTTTCTTGTTTGACGAACTGCTTGAATTCCCTGACAATAGAGGCTAATATCTTCGAATCAAGCTCAACATCAGATTTCACGCCCAACTTCTCTTTGTGTTGCCTTATGATTGACTCGAACGCGTCCCCTCTAACACCGAGGACAACCTTGCCGAACATCTGAATGAAACGCCTGTAGGCGTCATAGGCAAATCGTTCGCTGCTCGTTTGCTGGATCAGACCCCCAATTGTCTTATCGTTCAACCCAAGGTTGAGCACAGTATCCATCATGCCTGGCATCGATATTGGCGCACCAGATCTTACTGAGACTAGGAGCGGATTTGTGGGATCCCCGAAGGTTCTTCGTGTCTTAGATTCCAGGACCTTCATTTTCGAAAGCGTTTCCTCTTCCAAGCCGTCCGGGAACTTTGATCCGTGTGAGTTGTAGTAGTTGCATGCCTCCGTCGTTACGGTCATTCCCGGAGGAACTGGAAGACCGAGACTTGTCATCTCGGCTAAGTCTGCGCCCTTCCCCCCAAGCAGGTTTCTTAGCTTAGTGCCACCCTCTTCGAAGAGGTAGACGTACAAACTATTTCTCCCCGCAAGTCATCAACCGTGCAAATTCGAAGGAATATTCCCGAGAACTAACGCACGAAGGCACTCCGGCATTCGTGCTTGATTTTGAAAGCCTCCTAGGAATGTAAGTTGAAGTACTTACCGTGGATAGATATTACTTATTCTGAAGATTTCGGTTCAAATGTATTACTTACGCCATCACTCTGTCCTTGGCTGGCAAATTCCACCCCGGTAAGTGGGTTTGAAATTAGCTATAGTTCCACCAAATGCTAGTGCAGTTGGTGCACTTGACCTGAGCCCCCTGCTCGAAAGCGGAGAGGTATTCCATTTCTCTGCTTCCGCAAGCGGGGCATATGTCCGCCAAGGCATCCACGGCTACAGGGAGATCGGCAGTAATACAATTAAAGCATGTCATGTATTACTAGGCCAGCCATGAAACGCCGGTACAGTATGACCCTCGACCCGTCACTGATGCACAAATTGGACCTGCTCGTTGATGGCACAAGGTTCACCAATCGGTCTGAGACCGCGGAATTCCTCCTGAAGATCGGCATGGAGCAATTTCGCCCTGAAAGAACGGCGTTGATTCTTTGCGGCGGCCTTGAGACGCGACTGAGGCCATCTTCCTTCTCGACGCCTAAACCGCTTCTTCCGATAGGTTACCAAGCATTGGTAGAGTACCAGATCGAGTACCTGAAGCGCTACGAGTTTGATAGGATAATTCTGGCAATCGGCTACTTGCAGGAACAGATGGTCCGATACCTGGATGAGCACAAGCTAGGAATAAGGCTGCGCTACAGCTTCGAGAAAGAACCTCTCGACACGGGAGGAGCAATCAAGAACGCTGAGCCCATGATTAGCTCCGACTTCCTAGCCCTGAACGGCGATGTAATATTTTCAGGACTCGACCTTGACAAGCTCATTTACGCCCACAAGAAATCTAATTCATTGGCAACTATCGTAATAGCAAGGTCAAGAACGCCAACAAGATTCGGGGCCGTGGAACTCGACGACGATAATAGAGTGGTAAGCTTCGTCGAGAAACCGCGAAAACAACCCGCAGGTGAAGTCTGGGTAAACGCCGGTCTCTACGTAATTCGCCCGTCGGTCCTCGCCAAGATCCCAAAGGGGAGGCGGACCTCACTTGAGTTGGACGTGTTCCCCAGGCTGATGAGAGAAGGGACAATTTTCGGTTATAAACACGAGGGCTACTGGGCAGACGTTGGAACGCCTGAAGACTACCTTCGAGTTCAGAAGGACCTCCTCACCGGAGCCTTGAAACCGCAAGAAGGATTGCTTGAGAATACTTGATGTCTATTCCAGTTTGAACGAAAAACTACGCTAAGTATGGTATTCTTCGCTTTAGGTCCCTCAGAATCTCAGCCGTTTGTCTAAGCATCACTGCATTTGAAAGTTCGGCCTTTGTCTCGCCCTCGCTGCTGACGCTCTCTGGAGCTTTCTCACCTACGAGGGCTTCGAACAACCTTTGCCAATCCCTTGGAACGGTTCTGGGAGGTGTATAATCAACTAGCGTTGATGCAACGGCTGTCCACGTTCTCGCAACATTGGCTAGGTTGTAACCGCCGCCGCCGAAGACAACTAGGCGGCCACCAGCCACCTCATGCGCCAATTCGGTAACAATTTTGGCGACCTCGCTGTAAGCCTTAGTCGTCAATTGCAAGTGAGCGAGAAGGTCGTTTGCATGCGCGTCTGCTCCGCACTGCAACAACAACATTTCCGGCCGATACTTCCTTACAGCCGCGGGAACGATCTCCCGAAACAACTTCATGTACAGCCCGTCACCCGTTAGCGGGGATAGTGGTATGTTGATCTTCGTGCCGGAAGCCTTGCCTTCCCCTATCTCGTCAGTGAATCCGGTACCAGGAAAAAGATGATGGCCGTCCTCGTGGAAGTCTATGTCCAAGACGCCGGCATCTGAATAGAATCCGTACATTACGCCGTCTCCGTGGTGTGCGTCTACATCTAAGTAAAGGATCTTCTCAAGGGCGTATTTCTTCTTCAGATAGGCTATTGAGACGGCGGGATCGTTGAATATGCAAAACCCAGATGCGCGACTTGGATGAGCATGGTGCAGCCCCCCAGCAATATTCATCGCATGCGTGACTTTACCGGACATGACTAGGTCAACTGCGCTCAGAGAAGCGCCTACGGCGAGCGCAGACGCCCCATAGCACCCCCCGAAGGCGGGCGTGTCGCCCAAATCAAGGAACCCTTTGCCCGATTTGCTTACATCCTCTATTAGGTCCACGTACTTCTCATCATGGAAAAGCAGAAGTTCCTCGCGGCTCGCCTCCCGCGGTTCGCTTACCTTCACGTTGGGAGAAGAGAGTAAGTTGATTGCTTTCATTAGTTCGTACGTCAACTTCAGCCTGGTTGGCTTAAGCGGATGGGTCGGCCCGAAGTCATACTGTTGAAATGCATCGCTGTAGACGACGCCGAGCGTCTGGGTCATAGAGGAAACCTCCCGGAGGGGCGTTTACATTCACTTGGAAAGTGGAGCGTTTGTTATGCGTTTGGGTTGAAGTTTTCAGTAACCCAAACTTAAATAATCCATACGTAATAATCGCCAGCAGTGCGTAGGAATGCTACATTCACCAAGTACGCTGAAGATTTCTTTGACTGAGAAGGCTGCAGAGAAAGTTAAGGCAGCATTGGAGAAGCAAAGCAAAAAGAACACGGCGCTACGCCTCTACGTATCTGGCGGCGGTTGCAGCGGTTTCCAGTACGGTTTGGCCTTCGACAACCAGTCGGACGGAGACCAAGTCATAGAGGCTCACGGAGTCAAGCTTGTAGTTGACGAGCAGAGCGCCCAGTACGTGGATGGCTCAGAAGTAGACTATGTCGAGACGGTTATGGGTGAAGGCTTCAGAGTCAACAACCCCAACGCAACTGAGACATGTGGTTGCGGCCACTCTTTCAAACCAAAGTAGACTAGAAATTTCCCTTTTCCTAAGCGACTACTTTTCTTCGCAACCAGCGAACGCAATGCTGAAGGCCCATAGTCAGGCGATTCGATACCGACTAGCACGGCTCGATTGTGGATGGCGGTTTTGAGCTTATTGCGTAAGTTACCCAGGTAACGCCGGGCACTTCGCCCGTGATTCGGCTACTGAGCTCCTGCAGAACCTCGGCCGGAATCACGGCCCAGTCTGCGGTCATACCGTCCAGCGACTTGACAATACGAACGGTAACTATTCGCCCAAGTTGGCGCTGATCGCCAAGAACGCCTACGGCCATGTCATCGCCGACCGTAGCGAATGCCTGCCAAACAGAGTCGTAAAGCCCATGGCGGGCCAGGACACCCTCGACTATCGCGCTGGCATCCCGACATATGCTAAGTTTCTCCTTTGTTACCTCGCCAATTACACGAACTGCTAAACCTGGGCCTGGGAAGGGATGTGCTTTCACAATTACGTCGGGCACGCCTAGTTCTTTTGCAATCTTCCGAACTTCATCCTTGTACAGGAACTTCAAAGGTTCGATAATTCGAAACTTCGACCATTCCGGAATCCCTCCCACATTGTGATGCGTCTTAATTCGAGACGCGGGACTTCCTGTACCTGCACTCTCGATCACGTCCGGGTAAAGTGTTCCTTGAGCGAGCCATCGAAACGCTCCGAGCCTCCTGCTCTCCTCCTCAAACACTTTGATAAATTCCTCACCGATTATCTTCCGTTTCTGCTCAGGGTCAGCCACTCCGTTGAGTCGTTTGAGGAATCTTTCAGAGGCATCCACGTAGTGCAAATTCAGGTTGAGCTCTTCCTTCAGAGCCCTCAGGATTACCTTTTCTTCTCCCTTTCTCAAGAGGCCATGATTCACGAAGACGCTTGTCAGACGGTTGCCTACGGCCCTCTGCACGAGCACTGCGGTCGTGGTGGAGTCGACTCCACCACTGATAGCGGACAGCACCTTGTCATTTCCAACTTCAGACCGGATTTGCTGTACCGCTGTTTCGATTATCGACAGTGGGTTCCAAGTTGAGGAACAACCGCTTATTCCTGTCGCAAAATTCCTGATGATCTGTACCCCATTCTCAGTGTGCGCGACCTCCGGATGAAACTGGACTCCATACAGCCGACGTGAGGGATCTCGTATGGCGGCGGTATGGCAATTTTCGGAACTCGCAATGACCTCGAACCCTTCAGGAAGGGTTTCCGCGTAATCGCCATGGCTCATCCACGAGATTAATCGGCCGTTTATTCCGCGAAAGAGGTCGGAACTATCCTTGACTTTGAGCTCGGTCTTTCCATATTCGCGGCGGTTTGTGGATTTCACGCGGCCACCCAGCATTTGAACCATGAGCTGCAGGCCGTAGCAGATACCCAGTACAGGCACGCCTAACCGGAAAATGCCAGGGTCACACTTGGGAGCGCCCTGATCGTAGACGCTGGCCGGACCGCCGGATAGAACTATGCCTTTAGCGTTCAGCTTCAGCAGTTCTTGCG
>JAHFFU010000056.1 GCA_023247835.1 Candidatus Bathyarchaeota archaeon | reverse complement strand
AACATATTTGAGGTACGCAATAATTTTCAGGAAGTTCCTTATGCCGTGCGGAACCTGACCAATTTCGTCCTCGGAGAATAATTGTGAAATCAAGTATTCGAGTCGGTTTTGGAATCTGGTCGTTTCCATGATGAGCCTGTGGGCTTGGCGGAGTTCGTCAGCTTGGTTGACTCCCATCTGCTCAGCGGCCTTGAATAGTGCAGTCCTTTCTCCGAGGCCTGCGTAGGCCATCCAGCTGAGCGCTTCGATGGCTACGGCGAGGGAGTTCTTCATCAAGGCCACATCCACACTGTGAGCACTATTTCAACTGCGCAATTATTTAGTAGGAACGTTAAGCATGCTAGTCGGTTTTCCGGAGGCTTGGCAGACGGCGAAGACACTTGAAGCTTACTTTACGGAGAAAACGGAGACGAAGCCAGCACCAAGGCCTCTAATCAAGCGTCAGAGCATCGTTTTCGCTCCCGCAACACCAGCCACGATCCCACCCTCGTACCTGGTTTCCATAGGCTATGACGGCAGTCTGAGGAAATGTTTCCTACGCCTTTACGAACCCAAGTCTCATAAGATTTATTTTTGGTTCGATGATTCCGGTCACAAGCCCTACTGCTTCAGCAAACAAACGGTCGGGGAACTTCAGAAAGTCGATGCAATAGCAAGGAACCCAGGGTTCGACCATTTCGAGGAGGAAACGAAATTCGACGCACTCAGAAGCCAGCAGGTCAGAGTGGCGAAGATAGTTGCGAAAGACCCGCTAACTATCGGTGGAAAACCTACTGGGTCGATGCGTGATGCGATTACTGCCTGGGAAGCGGACATAAAGTATGTTGAGAACTACATCTACGACCGCGGCCTCGAACCAGGTATGATGTATGAATTCAAGGACAAACACCTGTCTGCGGTGAATTACCAACTGCCCGAACAAGCAACTAAGGAAATTAACAGCTTGTTTCAGGATGAGTCTTCAGAGTACAAGGGGCTGGCAAACGAATGGATGAGGCTCCTTGAGTGCCCCGTACCTCAATACAGAAGAGTTGCAGTCGACATCGAAGTCTACCAGCCAGTAGAATCACGCGTCCCGGACCCCGAATTGTCGGAATACCCCGTAACCTGCGCAAGCCTAGTAAGCTCTGACGGCGCCAGCCGAGTTCTCATCTTACGGAGAGAGGGAACACCCGAGGGGCAAGCCACATTACCCGCAGCCGTTAAGCCGGAATTCTACGACACCGAAGAAGACCTCTTGCTAGCCCTGTTTCAGGCCTTCTTGGAATATCCGATTGTAGTCACGTTCAATGGCGACGATTTTGACCTGAAGTACCTCTATCACCGCGCACAGCGCATAGGATTCAGGAATGAAGAGATTCCAATAGAGCTTGGTCGGGACGTCGCCTTCCTAAAGTATGGAGTCCACATAGACCTCTACAAGTTCTTCTTCAACAGATCGATCCAAATTTACGCGTTCGGCCAAAAGTACCGCGAGAATACGCTTGACGCTGTTGGCGCAGCCCTGATTGACACCCCGAAGGTCGAGATAAAGTCGGTCTCGAGGGCCTCATACCAGGAACTGGCCGCGTATTGTTACCGCGACTCCGAGATCGTCCTCAACTTAACCTCATTCAACGACGACCTAGTCATGAAGTTGATGACGGCACTATCCAGAATCAGCTACATGACTTTGGATGACGTATCCAGGCAGGGGGTTTCGGGTTGGATACGAAGCATAATGTTCTGCCATCACCGCAAACGCGGGTACTTGATCCCTAGGAGGGATGAAATTCTTGAAGTCAAAGGCCAAACGGCCACGGAAGCTGTCATCAAGGGTAAGAAGTACAAGGGTGCCATAGTGGTCGAACCGAAGCCAGGAGTTCATTTCAACGTCGCCGTCTTGGACTTCGCCTCCCTATACCCCTCAATAATCAAAATCTGGAATCTCGGCTATGAGACAGTTCGCTGCCCGCACGAAGATGAGGCTTGCAGGCGAAACCTGATTCCCGGAACGCCCCACTGGGTCTGCAAGAAAAAACGTGGGCTCGAAAGTTTACTGATCGGCTCACTAAGAGACCTTAGGGTAAAACGGTACAAACTCAGAGCGAAAGACCCCAATCTGCCTCCAACAGTGCAAAGTTGGTACAAGATAGTTTCCGACGCATTGAAAGTGGTTCTCAACGCATGTTTCACGGCAGATACGGAAGTTCTCACGCCTTTTGGTCCGCGTCTAATAACCGACCTGAAGGTCGGGGATGAAGTATACACATTAAACGAGAAATCAGGGACGGTGGAGATCAAGCCTATCGTTCAGTGTCAGCATTTCGTGTACGATGGGCACCTAGTTGAAATTCGAAATCGCTTTGTCGACTGGAAGGTCACTGATAACCACGAATTATACTTAGGAAGGCGGATATTCGATAAGGGAAAGTCGAGGTTTCGCTTCTCGAAGAGCAAAGCCTTGCCTGAGATACGCCAACCAGGGCGGCGATATCTTTTCCAGCATTCTGCACTGCAATCCGCGACAGACGGAGGGGCGTTCGCCCGGATTAGCCTGTGGTCCAGTGTCCCCAGCGATGAAAAGCTGATATGTATACGGCCGAATGAGGCTTGGGATCGAAAATTCTCGCAGAGTAGTAGGTTCTACCATCACGAATTTACAAGAAGACTAGAGCACAGTAAGACTGGCCGTTTTTACAGGACAACGAGAGCTGTGATTGATGCTATAGCAGTCTCACCAGAAACATTCGAGAGAAAATACAAGTGCAGGCTCGAAGTGAATAATTTCGAGGGACACGGTGGTCGGACGCCATGGTCGTTCGAACCGCAGGCCTTCTTCGAACTAGTTGGGTGGTATGTTTCCGAAGGAAGTATTCAGATTAGGCAGAGCAACAGAGGATTCCGGCTAGCCAGGATAGTAATTTCGCAAAATCCGAGGCACCGGCAGAACCGGAGACTCATAACGTCGACCATTCGTAAATTGGGACTGGCACCTAGGATCTGGCAAGGGGGAATCGCCTTCAGCTCGCGCATAATGGCTGAGTTTTTACGTGATGAATGCGGAACGGGTAGTCGCGAGAAAAGGTTGCCTAGATTTGTGTTTCAAGCTCCTGTGCAATTGCGGCGAGCGCTCTTGGAGAGCTTGATGCGTGGAGATGGGAATATTGAGAGAAACTACTACTCAACGGTCTCTCCGAGGTTGGCTGTAGATTTTCAGCACTTGGCATTCACGCTCGGCGTAGAATCTGCAATTACCACCGAACCGCTTCGAAGCGGGCATATAATATACAGAATCAAGATGTTTGGGCGATATCACCACGTGCTTCGCAAAAATCACTTCAAAATCACACCGGCAAAGCAACTAGATGTGTACTGCATAACTGCTCAGGACAACCACACGGTGTATGCCGGGCGCAATCATAAGCTTGGATGGATAGGGCAAAGCTACGGAGTCTTTGGCGCCGATAATTTTGCGTTGTACTGCCCGCCTGTTGCTGAGGCTACTGCAGCCATAGGCAGGCATGTCATAACTCAGGCCTTGCAGAAAGCGCAGGAACTTAACTTAGAGGTCTTCTACGGCGACACGGATTCCATTTTCCTGGGAGGTCAGGATACAGACTCGCTCACCAAACTTATCGAATGGTCGCGCGTCCAACTCAAGATGGAGTTGGAAATCGACAAGAACTATCGCTACTTGGCCTTGAGCTCGAGGAAGAAAAACTACTTCGGCGTAATGCCTGACGGAAGCGTAGACATCAAGGGTTTGACTGGGAAGAAGCGGCATATACCGGAATTCTTGCATGGCGCCTTCTATCAAATGGTTTCGACTCTCAGTGAAGTCAAATCGCCCGCGGACATCGAGACTGCGAAAGCGAAGATCACTGAGATTGTGAAACGATGCTACTTGAAACTGCGAAACAAGGAATACATACTCCAAGAACTAGCCTTCTCCATGATGATGAGCAGAACCCCGGAGCATTACACGAAAACGACCCCGCAGCATGTGAAGGCGGCGAGGCAATTGCAGCAAGCCGGCTCTGAAATGAAACCCGGTGACATCATATCCTTCGTGAAGGTCAGAGGCGAGCCAGGAGTCAAGCCAGTGCAACTTGCTAGGCTCGACGAGGTTGACACCGAGAAATACATCGAATACATCCGAGGTACCTTCGAACAGGTACTTGACGCTTTAGGGGTCGAGTTCGAGGATTTGGCTGGTGTAAAGAAATTGGAATCCTTCTTCGGCGGGTGAGGGCCGTTGATTCAGATAATGGGGCTCAGGAAGATTCCGTTAGTCAAACGCGGCGACAACATTGCCGACCAAATCGTTAACGCGGCCAAAGAGGAGGGCATCCAGATATTGAATCAAGACATCCTGGTCGTTGCCCAGAAAATAGTTTCCAAGGCGGAGGGAGGAGTGGTCGACCTCAAAGCAATAGAGCCCTCACGAAGGGCGGAGGAAATAGCGAAGACCAGTGGGAAAGATCCCCGGCACATCGAAACCATTCTCAAAGAAAGCATGAAGATCGTACGTTTGAATGGGCCCCATATCATCGCGAAAACGCGTCACGGTTTCGTGTGCGCGAACGCTGGTGTCGATAGGTCGAACGTTGAAGACCCGAATTCAGTCGTTGTGCTCCCCGAGGACCCTGACAAGTCAGCACGTGAAATAAGGCAGCGGATTCGCCAGCTTACCGGCGCCGACATAGCGGTTGTCATTTCCGACACTTTTGGGCGCGCGTGGCGGATTGGGCAAGTGAACGTCGCGATAGGGGTAGATGGATTACAGCCGATAATCGATTACCGAGGAGCCAAAGACATGTTCGGCTACGTTCTCAACGTAACCCAAATGGCAGTGGCAGATGAGCTAGCCTCGGCCGCCGAATTGGCTATGAAGAAAAGTAAGGGGGTCCCGGTCGCAATTATCAGGGGGTTCGATTATGTCCAAGGGACTGGATCAGCTCGTGACCTCATTAGGCCCGAGGAAGAGGATCTCTTTCGCTAGACAGTCGGCCAATTCAACGCGTCGTTAGGCATCTAGGCGTTGAGGAGCATACACGGGAACCCGCAGCAACCGACTCGTACGCCCACAGCACATTCACTGGAAATCGGTCGCGGTCCCGTATGTGTTGAAACTGAGCCTTCGCAAGCTTAATTATTCCTGAACCCTGCGTCTAGCTGAAAGGTGTCCTCCATGGAGTCCGTCAAGCCGCCAGTGCCCGTGCAAGTTAATGACATGCAGTCTTTTGCGCGGCTCGCACTGGGGTTGACAGACGGCTCCCAGCTCCTTTGGTACTTTAAGCACAAAGGGAAAAACGTCCTCGGATTATTCACAGCCTACATGTACTGGGAAGGCGACCTCCCGATACTGGCCTACGCATTTTCCGACGCGCCGCCCAAGGCATTCCTCGCATACAGAAGTGACTCAATGAAGGGCGAAGAGTGGATGTTCACGGACGACGCGGGCGACACGCGTTACAGATACGCCTCGTTCGTTGAACTGAAGACCATCCCAGAAGCCTTCGTTGACAGCTTGGAGGGCAAGTTCCCAGAATTGCCTCAACCAATGCTTGCCGAGGTTGAAAGCCTCAAGTCTATCGCAAGAATCCTGCTTCCACTTTCGCTGAGGGAGGGGACGTTGTTTCCGTTGTGGCATTTCATACGAGGCAAGAAGCACATCATCGGCACATGCATTCCTTTCGAACATTATTACGAAGCCGATGCACTCCCAGTCTTCTTCTACGTGTCTCAAGACGAGGCACCCCAACAGGGCTTCATAAAATACATCGCTGTCAAACCAACCGGCGAGAAAGTGGAATACTCGAACAACACGAGCGATGCCAAATTCTTCTACGCAAAGCTCGTCGGCGTAAAGGACATGCCAATATTCCCTAAGTAACCATTTCTTTCGGGGATTTTATTAGCGCCGGGCTCCTTTCTTCATGGAGGTACCCGTGTGTCTTTTAGCGAGAAGATACGGAAAGCCGCCGAATCGAACAAGAGCAGAACTGTTCTGGCACTAGATTTGGAAGGGCCAGAACCAAAGGAACTGGCAGCGAAGAGCGCGGCACTTCTTCAGAAAGTTAGTAAATATATCTGCGCCGTCAAACTCAACCGCCAACTCGTCATGTCGTTGGGCATGCGGGGAGGTGTCGACACGCTCGTCAAACTAGCACATGACCTCGCGCTGCCCACCATCATGGACGCAAAGCTGAACGATGTGGGCCACACAAACGAATTCATGGCGCGGTCATACTTCGACACAGGCTTCGACGCTATCATCGCGAGCCCGGTAGCCGGATGGGAAAACGGCTTGGACACAGTTTTCGGCCAGGCGAATTCTCGTGGAAGAGGAGTGATACTGCTGGTCTACATGAGCAATCCGGGGGCTGAGGCCTTCTATTCGTTGATGGGCACACGTGGGAGAGAGGCACCTAGACCGGTATTCGAGTTTCTGTCGGAGATGGCGGTGCAGTGGAAAGCGCATGGAGTTGTAGTCGGCGCAACCAGGCCTGATATGATTTCAAAGGTACGGCAACTGGTTGGGCCAGAATTAGCGATTTACAGCCCAGGGGTAGGTGCGCAAGGCGGCGATGCTAGGGAGGCTTTGGATGCTGGTTCAAACTACGTGATCGTGGGACGAGCAATTTACAATGCAGTTGACCCGGAGAAAGCGGCTATCGGGTTTCGGGAATTAGTCTCATGATTCAGCATTCTAGTACACTTAGCGCCTCGGGTCTCAGTTTTTGGCCATGGTCCCCGTCAAGCCCATGGCACGAATCTGGACATAGAGAGGATATGGATTAGGTCAGGCTCTCCCTGTAGGCCCCATTACTTGGAATATGTCAACTTAAAGACCAAGATTTTTATT
>JAHFFU010000055.1 GCA_023247835.1 Candidatus Bathyarchaeota archaeon | reverse complement strand
GCATAGAGTTTCGAAGTTTCGGTCACCCGTTCCCATCATCGCACTAACCTACAAAACCTCGGTCATGAACCGCCTCTCGTTACTTTGGGGCGTATACCCCTACCGGGTCAAGAAGCTGTCAACCACTGCTGAAATCTTCGCCGCCGCTGAAACCGCGGCACGAAACAGCAAAACCGTCCGCCCCGGCGGCAAGATTGTCGTCGTCTGCGGAGACCCATCAACGCCGAGTGGGACTACGGACTTGCTTCGAGTCCAAACGGTCTAGCGTTCCTTTAACTTGTCGGCGATTCAGGGTGGCAGATCACATTTCGTCCAATCGTAGAATCTTGACCAGGCCCCTGAGCCTTTCGAAGTGTCTATCGTCTGAAAGCATGCCGTCTAATGGCTTCTTTTTTGAAATTGAGTCGAATGTAGCTGCGTGAAGCGCGTCGGAGGCGTATATGTTTCGGGAAGCAACAATGTTCTCAGATTTCTTCAATATTAGTGCGCTAGCGTCGACAAAAGAGATTTTGTGCCGTCTCAACTCTTTAAGATTCAACTCAATTAACTCTCTTGGTTTACCATCTTTCTTTAGGGCCCTTGCAACCTCAAGCGTGGACCAAGATGATGTGCAGGCAAACCATTGAGCTTCCGTATCAACTGCCGCGATAACATCGAGCATCTTCGTGCTGTCCTGTTCCCGCTTGAACAGTTTCACTAGGACGCTGGGCTCTAAGTAGAGCCTCAACGTTCGTCCTCTTCCCGATGCCCCTCTTCTATCAGTTCGCCAGATGTCTTCGTGCTCGGCGCAATCAACTCATTAATCAGTTGAAGCATTCTCAACCTATCTTTCGGCCCGAGCTCCATTAAGTTGAGGTATAAACGAACCGCACTTCGTATTGCCTCGCTCTTACTGATGAACCCATACTCCTTGGTTAACTTCTCTAGGAGTCCGGCTTCCCTTCTGGTAAGTTTCGCAGATACCGAGACTGCTTCCATTTCCGGTTCCAAGTTTACTAGGGTAAACCTGATACTTAAGGTCCGCAGGCTTTTAACAGAACCCAATTCGGGATCATTCATGAGCGAGAAAATCATCCCTCGGTATGTTACAGTCGCTCAGTATCCTGTTTAGGAGGCCGACTCGAATTTCCTTTGTGGGAACAGTAACGAAGATTCCATTACGCTGCAGCGTTACGTGGCTGCCCTTCTGCCGAACCTTGACAAAGCCGAACTTGTTACACAATATTTTGATGAGTTCTCGGCCGTCAATCGGCCTAAGACGAGGCAAGAGTTCGCCCTAGGCTCAACGAGCTATGGCTGCAGTAAGCTCCTTGGTAGCTTTCTCCCTTAGAACAGACAAATGCAGGTCTAGGGCATGTTCAAAATTCAGCCTTGCATCTTTCAGAGTCTTCCCGACTGAGTAGACCCCTAGTGCTGAGCATGCTACAGCGTAAGTTCCATTATCTTCTCGTATGATTTCTGTCCTAACGTCTTTCAATTTTATGGCCATGCTACGACACTCGAACAGCAGAACGATTTAGGCTCGTACAGGTTCTTCAACTTATTGCATAACGCTGGAGACGAATTTGGGAAGAAAAGATTTGGGACTCCTATGAATAATCCAACCCACAGGCTGAGTTATCAAACGATTTCTAGCAACCCACCAAAACAGGGCGATTAATCATAGACTTGACGTTATCGTCTGACTGAATGGTGAAGATGGCTGATTCTAAAGACAAGTTTATTCCGAGGCCGCCCCCAAATCGTAGCGAGACATAGTTCAGATGGATTTCCATTCGGGCAGAAACCTTCGCCGCCATAGAAACCGCGGCACGTAACAGCAAAACCGTGAGCCCAAGTGGCAAGATCGTAGTTGTCCGCGGACACCAATCCACGCCGAGCGGAACTACGGACCTGCTCAGAGTGCAAAAAGTCAAACCGCAGGTCCCCCAATGGGCCAATTCTAAGGATAGGGGCCATTCCAATCATGACTGTGGAAAAAAGGCGCTTCTTTACGAACAACTACCCGGCGGAATGGTTATGTATTCCAATGTAATACGAACATGTGTTTGTCTCATGGCTCAGAAAACTGCTATTGTGACTTTACGACTATCTGCGAAGGATGCGCGTAGAATTAGCACAGTTCAGTCTCTGACCGACCTCGACAGAGCCAGCCTGTTGAGGGAGTTTATTGAAGACGGACTACGTGAGCGAGTGATTCAGGCGTATCAGAAGGGCAAGATAACGTCGCAACGGGCAGCTGAAATCTTGGAAATCCCTTTGCGCACCTTTCTATCACTTCTGGAGGAGAGGGGAGTAGAGATCAACTGGGACAGTGCGCAAGTGCGTAGCTATATGAGGAAGAACTACGGCGAATGATCGATGCCCGCTGTTTCGGACGCGGGCCCACTAATACATCTCGCCCAAATTAGAAAACTCGAACTTCTCGAAAAAATCTTTGTGAATATAACCATTGTTCCATCTGTGAAGTATGAGACAGTCGATGAAGGAATTCGTCTAGGCTTCGCTGATGCGGTTCTGGTTGAGGAGGCACTAAGGGCCGGTTGGATGATTGCCAAGAAACCTGGCATTACGACACTTAGACAGTCTAGGAGACTTGCTGATAACGAGAATGTGTCCCAATCTGATGCTCAGACGCTTCTCTTGGCCAAGTCATTGCAGCAACCGCTAATCACTGATGAGAAAAACCTAACGATGTTAGGCAGGATGTATGGGCTTGAAGTTTGGAACACGTGGACAGTTCTGTTGGAAGCTCTTCGAAAAGGCCTAATCAGAAAGCATGACATAGAGATGGCGATTTCTGAGTTGGCTAACAAGAGGCATAAGTTATCAACTTAGCAAGCTGGGGAAATTTTGCAGGCAGCCGAACGGCTTGCATCCTCCAAACCCTAGTTAGACAGTTCGCATAGGGTTTCTTCAAGATATTACAAAGCCTTTGCTAGTTCACTAAAGGTTACAGTCCTGACCTCGGAGAGTCCGTAGACCTTGTCGTTAGTCACCAACGTCTCGTTCCTGCTGAGCGCAGCCGCTGCATGGAGGGAGTCAAAATCCGTCAATTTAGAGTAATCTTCACGAAGTTTGTCGGCTAGTATGTAGTCGTCAACGCTAGTAGGTTCTTCGAGGACCGCGTACTGTGCGAACTTTCTTTTGAGGTAAATAAAGCTGGAGTATACTTCCCGGAGGGTTTTGCCTTGAGAGTACAGTACAGCCCTCATTTCTTGGATTGCGGATCCTAAGAGATTGATTTGGATCCTTTGGCGGTGAGCCTTTCGAAGAACCTGCTGGGTTAATTTATTCCATCGATCTTTCGGCCTGAGAGAGAGTAAGAACTCGGTCTCCGCTAAATATGACAATTATCTGGCCTGTTTGAACAAGAACGCTTCTGCCTTCCGCCGCGCAGCTCTGTCGAATTTGACATCCCCTATTAACTTGTGTAGCTCTGCATCAATATCCTCCTTTAGAGGGATTACTACGAAGGCGTCTCCTCTGGGTACGACATATACGCGTTGACCCTTTTTCACACCCACGAACCTCCGCACATCACTTGTTAGAGTAACTCGATACCTAGAGTCAACTTCAACGAGGCTCATGTTCACGCACGCAGATTCGCCAATTGGCACGTGAACCCTACGAAATGTGGGAAATAAACCTTCGGCCCACACCGAGTTCTTTTCGAAGCTGACCTAAGGTAACGTAGCGACCATTCTCAATCCCTCGTCGGCCTTGCTCGATCAGTTTTCTTTTCCGGCGATGCTCGCTCTTCCGGAAGCAAGGCCACTCATAGGCGGAGAAGCTCCATCATCACGTCGTCGAGCTTTGTGATTACTTTACGCAATTCAGTCTTGGTCACGGCCATAAGCTTCCCATTACATCCGGAATAGGACCGACTAGTAAAGAATGCACCATCAACTGTAGCTTGATTTTAATTCAACTTCATCATCTCAATGCTCGGTGAATTAATCTGCCTTCAAACAACTTGAAGCCGGAGGAAAGGGTGGGGGTGGCGGTTGGCATGGTCGATGCCATTACCCAGATCTGTGCTGATGGCGTAAGAGAGGAAAACCCCGGCATTTCCGATGCGAACTTGATTCGCATTCTGAGGCGTAGATTTCAAGCGGGCCGAAGGCCATACAACGGTGTCTAGACACTGGATACCTTTTCGGAGTTCGTCAAGAGAGTAGTGAGCGCCTTCAATCGCGGCGGATTACAGTACATGCTTACAGGGGCCTTGGCCTCAAGCTACTACGGCCGTCCGAGGACTACCCTGGACCTGGACGTTGTAATTGATGCCGACGAGGATGAGCTAGCCGTATTGGCGAGAGTTCTCACAAGAGCAGCACTCAAAGTTCAACTTCAGAAGCTCAAAGCAACATGGCGCTCAGCGTATAGGATCATTACCATTGGAGATACGAAAAGTCCACATTACTTGGACCTAATATTCACCGACCGAAAACTTGAGCGGAAAGCAGCCCATATCCTAGGCCTGCCCACCTACTGTCAAACTGCCCAGTCGCTAATACTTGCGAAGCTCAGAATGATTAAAACCACCGTTCGGGTGGAGAGGGCTGCCACAGACCGCGAGGATATCAGAGCAATACTCAAGACCACCCATGTCAGCCTGAAAGGATTACGAAGGAAGGCTAAGAAGGAAAGCACGGCAAAGATACTGGAAGCCTTGCTGAAAGGAGAGGACGTGTTCAGCCACCTTATTGGAAGCAATAAGAACCTCGATGAAATGAAACGAAGACTAGACGAAATCAGGCGAGAAGATATCTGACAGGCTAACCTGTCCGACGACGAGTTAGCGGGGCCTATAACAGAACGGTTTATTCCGAGGCCATAGCATATCCCTAGTGAGAAAAACACAGATGGATTCCAATTCAAGCAGGCATCCCGGTGCATTGGGATGGCAGCCATGACCCCGGGTAAAGAGGCAACACTCTACCAGCAACTCCCCGGTGGCAGGGTTAGATGCACGGCCTGCGCCCGATACTGCAACATTGGAGAAGGACAGATTGGGCTCTGCGGAATCCGAGGAAACGTCGACGGAAAACTCTGGCTCTTCGTCTACGGCAAAATAATCGCCGGCCATATTGACCCCATTGAGAAGAAGCCTGTAACCCACTACATGCCTGGGAGTAAGATTTTCTCAATCGCCACGACAGGTTGCAATTGGCTCTGCCAATATTGTCAGAACTACGACATTAGTCAACGGCGGAAGATTGAGGGTTTGGATGCGACGCCTGAGTCGGTTGTGGAGATGACGAAGCGTTATCGTTGTGAGGGGTTGGCGTACACGTACAACCAGCCGACTATATTCATGGAGTTCGCGCATGACATAGGAGTGGAGGCGCGGAAGGCTGGGCTCATCAACATCTTCGTCTCGAACGGATATGACACGCCCGACACTGTTGCTATGATGCGGGACTTCCTGGATTGCGTAACGGTTGATTTCAAGGGGAGCGGGGAGACCGGGTTCGTGCGTAAGTATATTGGGATCGCGAACGCGGAGCCGATATTTCAGACGCTGCTTGAGACTCGTGACAAGACCAAGGTCCACATCGAACTCACGGACCTAATTGTCCCAGAGGTTGGAGACGACCTGGGGGCTGCAAAGAAACTTTCTTCATGGGTGTACGATAACTTGGGCCCTGATACACCGATTCACTTCCTACGCTTCCACCCAGACTACAAAATGATGAACCTACCACCAACACCCATAGAAACATTAGAGAAACACCATGCAATCGCCAAAGAGGTTGGGTTGAATTACGTTTACATAGGCAACGTTCCCGGCCACCCACTCGAGCACACCTACTGCCCAGAGTGCAAGGCTGTGGTTGTGGAACGTTTGGGTTTCGACATAACGGGCTGGCACCTAGACCACCAGAACCGGTGCAAATATTGCGGAAACGAAATCCCCATCGTCGGCCACTTGAGCAAGTCGATAAACGAAGAACGTTTCATACCCATAATAATGTAAACCACAGCTGATGATTCACTGGTATCAAAGGTATGCTGTTTCGCGTCGAGTGATTTTGAAGACCAGAATTTCGTCTTTTGTTAGTATCGCGTACAGAATCCTATAGTCGCCAACTCTGAGCCTGTAGGAATTTTGTGCTCCTCTAAGTTTCCTACAACCTGCAGGAAAGGGCGTTCGGCAGAGCTCAGATATCTTCTCGTCAAGCCGCCGTCTTGTTTCTGACGGTGCTTCATCAAGCGCTTTCGCGGCCCTGTGCGAAAGAAATACTTTCAACGCTTACGGGCCCTTGATCGGGCGGGCCTGAAAGTGATGGTTTTTCCTTCTTGATGCTCCCTACTCGCTTCTTCAAGCGCTTTCTTATCGTCAGCCGTCATCTCTTCACCGAGGACCTCCTCTATTGCTTCAAGCCTCTCTCTAATCAGATGAAGCTCCCTTTCGAGAATTAGCTTCGACATGGCAACTCAACAATCCGCTTTTCCATCTTTAAGTCGTTGCGATGCTATTACCTCTTCGTTTAGCCGATTACCTTGCCTCTGTCGCCCTTAATTTTGGGTTGCGCCCTTCACCCTAGGCCTCGCACAATACGTCAACATCCACTACCGCACACCCCAACTCATCAGGCAACAACAACTACAATCCACAATCAACAAACAACTCCCCAAGGCCGCAGGCTAATCCTGCTTACTCTGGCCTTTCCCATATTTGTCCAAGTATCTGAGAACGAAGTTTCTCGTATACTCCTCTAAATCCAACTTCAAAGCCTTCTCAGGCCTAACCCAAACATACTCCTGAAGCTCCCGCCCATCCAAAACCACCTTGGAACTCTTCGCTTTCAGCACATAGTCCATGAAGATGTAGTGTTCATGCTTGTGGAAATCCTTCGG
>JAHFFU010000054.1:1385-6890 GCA_023247835.1 Candidatus Bathyarchaeota archaeon | reverse complement strand
TCTCCAAACCCTGCCCCAGCCGGTACGACAAAAGTGGACCTGATGATTACTGCCACCCCGAATGCACCAAGCGGACCCGCCTCTCTAACCATCTTTGCCACATACATGCCGCCCCAATCATCGCCCGTAACCAAGCAGACAACGCTCGCGATTACAGTGGCCGATTTCGACCTACAAGTTAGCCCCACCTCGAGTGAGGTATTCGCGGGTTCAACTGCCACATTCACCATGACGCTAACGCTCCAAAAGGGCTTCGTGGACCCTGTAACGGTCAGCGTACTTGGCCTCCCGCAAGGCGCAAGATACCAGCTAACAAGCAATGCCACTGTGTTAGGCGGAGGGCCAGGAACCGCAATCGTAACCCTTCAAATCAGTATTCCAACATTCGCGAAACGAACAGCGTACCTGATAACAATCAGCGCGGCAGGGGCCGGCGTCCTCCATTCCCGGACCATCCAACTCACAGTAAGATAGTTTAAGCTCCTATGTCAAAATGCAAGCCCAGCATGAGTGGAGGTGAAACATCGCAAATGAAACTGTTCGTCCAAGCGCCTATCGGCCCGCAGACAGGCCTTGCAGAAATCGATGTCATCCCAGACCATACTGTTGCCGAGATTAAGCAACAGGTCTGCCAATCGTTCAACGTTGACCCGAGCACGGTGGCTCTCATGTATGGTGGCGCGATACTAGACGAGAGCACGACCGTTGCAAGGTTAGGCATTCCAGAGAATGCTCAACTTGCGCTCATGCCATACAACATCATAGGCGGGTAAGCTGACCTCATATGGATGTCCCGCTGCTGCTCAGAGAAAAGAGCCTGCTTAACCACCAGTTTCCTACAGTCACCGCCATCGACGACCCGCCAACTCAATTTGAAGGCCTCATCCGCTGCGAAAAGGGAGATGTGAAGAAGCTGTCCGAGAAGGGAGTTTGGCCCTTCACTGATTACACCAACTGGCATCGCTTCAGACTCGACCTGCCCGCAGAATACCCGTTAAAGCCACCAGTGGCGACTTGGCTGACGGAAATCGCACACCCAAACATAGTACCGAAAATACCCAACGCAGTGTGTGTCTCCATAATCGGAGAGAATTGGGACCCTAGGCTGAAACTCATATCCGTTGTCAACGCGCTGCACTACCTCCTAACTGACCCCAACCCTCAGAGCGTGTTCGATAACCCGCGCGCGCTCAAAGCGGCTAACGTCTGCCGTTCCTACGGATTCCCAAAAATGACGAAAGCCAGACCGAAGAAACAGGAAGTTGACGATGTCGTGCGCTTCAACATAGTCCCGATTCCCAGAATGCCAGCTTTGCCCTCCGAGCCTGGGGATGTAATTAGGTTCAATCTTGCAGGACGGGAACACCGAGCGTCCTTTTGATGCGCCTGAAAGCTTCCCTCCCCTCCTACAAACAGATTGAGGTGGAGCTGACCCCTAAAAAGACGGTCAAAGAACTCAAAGAGCTAGTCTGCAAAAAACTAGGCATCGAACCTGAACTCACTAGGCTACTAGATGGCGGCAAGCTTCTGCCAGAACGAACACGGCTGTGGAAAATCAAGGATACCGTGACCGTGGACTACCTTTGGGCGCGGCACTTGCTCCTATGGGGCCAAGAAGGCCAAACAAGAATCAGAGCGGCTTCGGTGCTGCTCGCCGGCGCTGGCGCAATTGGGAATGAGGTCGCTAAGAACCTAGCTATGCTTGGAGTTGGCAGAATCTTCATTGTAGACCGCGACAAAGTCGAAATGTCTAACGTTAGCCGCATGGTCTTTTTCGGAGAAAACGGCCTAGGTAAGAACAAGGCTGAGGTCCTCGCGAAGAACCTTCACAGGAAATTTCCTTTCGTTGATACCTTCGCGTTCAGAGGCGACGTGGAAAGTGTGCCGCTAAAGTTCTGCTTGGACTCTGACGTGATTGTTTGCGGCCTCGACAACGTCGTCTCAAGAATCTACCTGGCGCAAGTCTGCAGAAAATATTCCATACCCTTAGTGGACGGAGGAATCACGGGACTGAACGGTAGAGTCCATGTATATCTTCCGCCCAATGATGCTTGCCCGATTTGCATGTTTCCTCCCAATCAATATTCTCAGATCGTTGGTTTGCGTAACCCATGTGATGCACCCTTGGAGCAGGGGGCTGTTCCATCGTTCTCGACATCGATTTCGCTAGTCTCGTCGATACTTGCCCAGGAAACAGTGAAGTTGATCCTTGGGCTGAAGGAATACCGTGCGAAAGCAAAATGGCCGGATACGAGCGGCCAACCACTCAGATCGGTTCTGTTCATGGATATGAAGAACAACCGGTACACCCCGATGGATTTGAAGCGAGGTGAGAAATGTTTCGTTTGTGGAAAAGAGGGAGTGGCAAGGGAACTCGCGCATCGGGCTGACTTACCGTTCGAAACCGTTCGCGGGTCGAAAGAGGATTTGGAAGAAACTGTACGCCGACCGGCCAAAATTGACGGTGAAACCTTGAGAATTCTCGCTGAAACTTCGCATGGAACGAAAATGCTCAATGGGCATTCAAGGCTCGGAAAAGGTGTTGCCCGAGGAGACTACTTTAGAGTCCTTGCTGAGGGCAAGAACGGAGAGTTTCGCGAATCAATCCTGAGGCTGACATAGGAGACATTTTGTATCAACCATGTCACACTCTCCGCATGGAGTTCTTCCCAATTTTCGCGAATTGCCACATTTCATGGCTTGATTGAATGAATAAAATGCCTCCGCCCTAGGCAATCGTTAAGAAAGACTTTGTACCAATGGATGGCAGGGTTTGAAGGATGGCAATATGCCAGGTCTGCGGCAAAGCGAACGCCGACGATGCAAGATACTGTTTCAGTTGCGGTGCCGCGCTCTCGCAAGCACCGCCCGTCAAGGTCGATGTGAAATCTCCTTTGACAGCTTCCATGAAACCAACTCCTGCGGCTCCAATGGCTCCTTCAATGTACAGTTCAAGACAAGTGCAAAGGCAGGGTAGCTGCTACTACCACTCCGAACTCCCATCATCATTCATTTGTTCCAGGTGCGGCAGGTCGATTTGCGCGTCCTGTACCAGACAATACGGTGTGCTTAACCTGTGTACAGAATGTTTCTGGGGATTAGCACCGAAGCTCGGGTATTCGGGGCAATACCAGATGGAAAGTCAGCAGCAGGCACGTTCCTCCTCACTTTTCTAACCTAACCTACCATCCTTCTTCAGCCGCTCCGTAATTTCCTTCAGTTCTTCAACAGAAATCCCGAGGTCCGCCGAAGCCGCGCTCAACGAAATGACACCCTCATGTTTTACGATGTAATCGTAGACCTTGTCATCCAACGACGGTACCGTGGGCGCTTCAAATGGCGCGCCGCACTTTTCACAGAAAGCCGCCCCCTTCGGAACACGATTCCCGCAACGATTGCAAACCTGCGTCGCAACCGCACGCGTAAGTGTGCGCCATGGCCTTGGTGGACGAAAGATCGGGCCCTCACGGTTGAAGACACCGCGCCTGTAAGCTAGAACGATTCCCGCCGCAAGGCCCACGACCGCTAACCCACTACCGCCAAAGATTACGACGAGTGGGAAATAGTCAAAGCTCCACTCGGCTTCGACGATGTATGGCCTGTCCACTGTCAGAACCCATGAATCATCAGTCTTCGTGAACTTCCCTGTCGATGGGTCGAGCCGCCAATCAGTGAGGGTATAGGAGATTGGCCATATTTGCGAACCGGCGGTTGCAGTAATCTTTGCCGTCGACCCCCGGTTGTACCAACCCGAACCGGAAACCGAACCTTGTGATGAACGCACATCCACGTAGTACTGTGTCATGTACGAGAGGGTGATGGTATGGGGTTGGTCCATGACCACAGTATAGGAGGGGCTTGTGGATGATGAGCCATTGTCTGTCCAGCCGGTGAAGCGGAGGCGTTCGACGGAGCTCAAATCAACCGTTGAAGGCACGGGGCCGAGTTGGACGTTTGAATTGGCATCATACCAGCCCGCATGGGACTCGTTATACTGAGATGAGATGCTCGCGGGATCGTACTGGACGACCAGCAAGTATTGGGCAAAATAGTTGGCCTTGACTGTCTTCGGGCGGTCGATTAGGATGCGGCCAGTTGTCGATTGGCCCGTGTAGTCGCCGCTCCAATTAGAGAACTTGAGTTGCGTGTTGTCACTGGCTGGTATTACGGCTGCTGCGGAGAAGTCGGCTTGGTTTCCCGCGTCATACCATCCTGAACCGTTAATATTGGAAACGTTCGGTGGGTCCGATTCAACCGTCAAGTAAAATTGCGTCTTCCAATTCGCGACGGCAGCCTTCGGTGCAGTCATGAAAACATCATTCGAAGTCAAATCCGTACCGGACGCGTCTCCCGACCAACCTGTGAAAACGTGCCGCGTTCCTTGACCCTCATCAACCTCCCTACCTTTCACTGTCACCCGTACGGCTGTGCCGGAATCGTACCATCCTTGACCGGTCGAAGAGCTGTATGTCGTTTGTACGGTGAGATAGTATTGCGCCGCGTAAGTGAAGACATGGTTCCCAGCCGCGCTGAAACTCCATGACGCGTCATGTACGAAGTAACGCGTCCCGTTAGCTCCAATACTGCTTGGGACGTAGAAGTCTACGGTAATCACATGGACGTTGTTCGAAGTGGAGAAAGCGAAGGAACGCGTCTGGCTCCCACTCATGGTCGTATTGAACGAACCATCGATGTAGACATTAGTGCTTATAGTTGATGGGAGGCCCGCTATCGTAATTGAAACCGAGTAAGTGGTCTGCGCAACCACAATCGGTATGACAAGACCGGCTATGACGGCGCAAATTAGGAGTGTTAGCAGTGACCGTGCTGAAGGGTACAATGCCGGTCTTCTCGCCACGTGAGTTCGAAGCTCGATGCCTTAAGTATTTTACATATCTGCATCCATGGTAAACACATCGGACTATTACGATTAGCACACAATCGTGGTGGAGAATCGGACATTCGAAAGGAATTGGAAGAACGATGGTTTCAACGCCCTATACTAGAGGTCGAAGCCGCGAATACCAAGTCCTGCGCAAATTGAGAGAAGAAGGCTGGTTCTGCAGCAGAAGCGCAGCTTCACATGGCCCGGTCGATATTTTCGCTGGCCGCAGGGGACGAACACTCATGGTTCAAGTCAAAAGCGGAGAAGGTAGGGCTACTGAGGCAGATCGGAAGATCCTCAAACTCTGGGGAGAAGCTTTCCGCGGCAGGGTTGAGATTTGGAGGTTCAGGAAGGGCAAACCGCTAGAGCGGGAAACTGTGTATGAAAAGGAAGAAAGCTAGAGCGCCTAATGAGTTACATGAGTTTCCTGGGCCTTCATTTCTTGAATAGTTTCGTCTATTGCCTTCTCGGATAGGCCACGCCCCAGTACACCGTCTCTTCTGAAGATCGGTTGGCCGTCTTTGAAGATAATAACTGTGGGAACGACGCTGATGTCGAAGGTTTCCCAGAGTGGATCATCCGTGTCGCTGATGTCAACCTCCGCCCACCGAATGCCTTTG
>JAHFFU010000054.1:0-1285 GCA_023247835.1 Candidatus Bathyarchaeota archaeon | reverse complement strand
TATTAGTATCAGAGCGATGGCCTTCGAAATCCACGAAAAAGCGATACTCCCAAGGCATAGTTCTAACTGGCCTGGACTCGATTTTTGTTAGGTTGATCTTTCGAATTGCGAGTTCACCCAAGGCTTTGTGAAGCGAGCCTGGCGTGTGCGTCGTTCCGAAAACCACAGAGGTCTTGTCCATCCCGGTTGCAGGCGCATCTTCCCAACCAATTATGAAGAAACGCGTAAAGTTCTCGGGATAGTCCTCTATGTTCCTTTGCAAAACGGTTAGATCATAAGCCTCAGCGGCACGTTCGCTTGCTATAGCGCCGACATCGCGGAGTTGTCCTTCCGCTATCATCTTGGCGCTACCGGCCGTATCGTATGCAGGCATAGTTTCCACATGCAAAGTATCTAGAAATCGTGAGCATTGTGCCAACGCCTGTGGGTGCGAATAGACGATCCTGAGATCCTCTGATGCGGTGCCGGGAAGCGCCAGCAAGCAATGAGAGATTCTCATTTTGATTTCGCCGCATATTTTCAATGGTGACTCAAGGAGCAGATCATATGTCTGATTGACGCTTCCTTCTATCGAGTTCTCAGCTGGCACGACACCGAAATCGACACTCTTTCGCTCCACAGAATCAAAGACGTGCCGCAGAGTCTTGCAAGGCTCGGTTTTCGTCCTTCCACCAAAGTATTTGATCACGGCTCCCTCACTATAGGCTCCAATCTCACCCTGAAAAGCAACAGCACACACCATTATTCCACGACCCGTTTGCTTCCTGAGGCCCAACTTGTCAGAGCTAAGTCAAGTCCACGAGGTGGGCCTTTTGTATTCCGTTGTACGTAGATTTGTGTACTTTGATTCAAGCGACTCTAGTTCAAGATGTCAATGCATTTTAGTCCCAGAAGACTATTCGAATTTAAAGGCGAATCGTATAAATGGCTAGGAATTTCACACTTCGAGGCATCATCACCGCACTCGTCACCCCCTTCACACAAGAGGGTCAGGTTGACGAAGCAGCACTCCGTGAACTCGTTCAATTTCAACTGAAGAGCAGAGTCAACGGGTTCTTCCCCCTCGGGACAACAGGAATGGGGCCAGCAATGGAGGCTAGCGAGAGGAAACGAGTTGCTGAAATCGTTGTTGAAGAGACGGACGGACGAATACCGGTCATCGTGCAAGTAGGTGCATCCGACCCGACTGCTAGCCTCGACCTAGCGCGCCACGCTGAGAAGATTGGAGCCGATGCAGTGGCCAGCCTGACCCCATTCTATTATCACCCTGGGGAAGAAGCGACTA
>JAHFFU010000053.1 GCA_023247835.1 Candidatus Bathyarchaeota archaeon | reverse complement strand
GGTTGGGGCTAGAGAACTCAAGGAACAGTATTATTCGGTTCTTAGGCAGCATGGAGTCAACATAGTTATCGTAGAGCTGTACCAGAACCTCGGCCAGCCCGGACCATCGATTGCAGAATTCGCTGCGACGTACGGTGGAGGAACTAAGATGCCGGGTTGGATGTATGCAACCTCTTCTCAAGATGCGACGCACACTTACGACCCCTCAGCCTACTTGGACGTGTACTACCTACTCGATTCCAGAGGAGTGATCGTTTCGAGAGGAAGCCCAATCAACTACGACGACATAACTGCAAACCTTGGAAGTATCTTTTGAGATGGCCCAACATATTCTCTCGATTCTATCATTCGCGACGGGATTAGTCCTCCGTAGAAGATCGTATCAAGCCTTGGCCTTGGGCCTGGGGGGTGGTTTGACTTTCATGTACATGGTCCTTCTTCCCTCACTCATTATCGGAAAAATTACTCTTCAAGCCCTAGGATACATTACACGCGTCGAGTTTGTTGTCTCGGTTCTGATGGGCTCGGCCTTAAGCCTAGTACTGGTCATGAACATATACGCGGTTAGAAGAGCTAAGACTTGTTCTCGTAAATCTGTCGCGCTCTCAATCGTTACGGGTATCCTACCGAACAGTCTGTGCTGCACCACCATAATTCCGACAGTCATCGGACTTCTTGCGGTTTCAACGAGTGTCCTGTTTACTGTCTCACCTGCAATCCAAGCGTTTCTAGCACGATACGCTACGGCATTCTACTTTCTCTCATTGCTGTCGCTACTCTATTCTCTGCAACTGATCGCAAAAGACGTAGCCAGACCGGATCAGCTGAAAAGTGAGCAACAGAAACCCAGACACATTCCAAGTGAGGTTTCATGATTTCAGCCTTTCAACCGTCTTCCACAAGGTCACGGAGCTGAGGTTGTTCCCAGTTTGGAGAGGTTCCCGAGCCACGGAGGAGCACAGAGTGAGACAGTGACGGATGGAGCGATATCGATTAAGGGTGGGCTTCTTATTCTTGGGGTTTTCACTTGCTGCCTTGTTCCACTGCTGTTGTTAGGTGGAGGAGTCGTAATCCTGTCACTCCTCGCACAGAAGGAAAAATGGTTAGCTTTAGTTACGCTGTTCGTGCTGGCGTCGGCAATTTACGTCATCTACTTGCGAAGGAGGAGAAATGTGGGGGACAGACATATCGGATGTGATTAAACGAGGCTGGATCATAAATTCTTGCGTAATTTCTGATTATGTGACGGATTCATGAAACCTAAGATGAATGACTGATGCATAAAATGGACCCAACTTGTGTTGCACGACTACGAGAGAGTCGCCCATTGAATCCAATAATTGGAATCCGTTGATATTATTGGCTTCTGCGAGTTGCGAGTGCTATCGCGGCCAAGAGAAGCCCCGCGCCCAAAAGTGAGAGCCATGTAACACTTTCGCCCAGCAGAAGAACTCCGCCCACTAGGCTGACTATTGGGACTAGGTAGAGTTGGACTGAGAGCGCTGATACGGCCCTAGTGCCAACCAGACTGTAGAAGATGAGGTTGGCTATTACCGTACTGAGGATAGCAAGGTAGAGCACTGAGAACCAGCCGACGGGTGAAAGCGCACGCACTTCTGTAAAGAACTGTGCTGACATGAAAGGGAGGATGAAAACGGTGCCTATCACGCCCGCCCATACTGCAGTGGGCAAAGCCCCGTAGTATTTTACCAAGGGCTTTGACCCTACTGAGAACAGGCTGTACATGAAAGCTGCAAGAATGACGGCCAATGGTCCCGTGATATTTGAGAAGGTGAGGCCTGCGCCTATTGATAGAATGAATGCGCCTGAGATTGCTAGCCCCAACGCCAACACTAGTTTGAAGATGATTTTCTCCTTCAAGAAAAACGCTGAAAGAATCACAACGAAGATCGGGGCGAATGAAATCAGGAAACCGGCTAGTCCCGATGACACTATTGTCTCAGCGTAGTTGAGTGAGAGATGGTAACCAGCTACGCTCGCGAAGGCGACTAGAAGCATTCGCGGAATATGTTGTCGCCTTATTGGGGCCTTGGGTTTTCCGATGAATGGTGCTAGGATTAGGAAACTCCCGGATACGATCAACCATCTGAGTAACGTGAGGCTTACCGGGCTTAACTCTAGCACTGCCCGTCTTATGGCTACGAAAGCCAGCCCCCAGATTACGCTAAGAATTACAACTAAAGCGTAACCGAACATTTGATTCCTAAACAGGACGCATCACCTAGCCTTCTGGACTTGAACAATACGGCTCTCGAAATAGTACCTTATACCGCCGTACGATGGCCGCATGCTTAGAGTCCGCCTTCTACGAGTTCCTGTTGCGCAGAACCTTTGATAGCTCACTTATAACGAAACCCAGCGAGGCAAGAGCAATTACGATTAACCATTCCAATGGCTTGAGGGCAGTGACACTGAAAATAGTTGCTAGCGCTGGAACCTGAAATATGAATGGCATAATCATGGCCTGTCCCAACACGATTACAACCAAGGACTTGTTTCCGAGAGGACCAGCCGAGAAAAATGCGCGGTCAAAGGACCTACAGCTAAGTGCGAAGAAGATTTCGAAGAGCACTATTGTTGCGAAAACCATGCTTCGCGCCTTGAGTTCAGCGAACTCGACGGGGTGAGCAAAGCTCCAACCGTAGCTGTATAGCCCATAGACGAATGCTAGGCCCGCAGTTGCCAGGAGTAGTATGGCTATGCCCGCTAACCAGCCGTGAACTGTTGCGAAAATGGTTTCCTTCGGGTTTCTTGGGGGTTTCTCCATGACGCGGGGGTCGGGTGGGTCTGTGCCGAGAGCTAGGGCTGGTAGGCCGTCGGTAGCCAAGTTGACGAATAAGAGGTGTTTCGCTAAAAGTGGAAGCGGGAGTGCCAGTAGGCCTGCGGCGGCCATGATTAGGATTTCGCCAATGTTGGCGGAGAGTAGGTAGGTCAAGTATTTCCTAATGTTCTCGAATATGCCTCGGCCCTCATAGACCGCGGCAACTATTGTGGCAAAGTTGTCGTCGGCCAAGATCATGTCGGATGCTTCTTTTGTTACGTCCGTCCCTGTGATCCCCATGGCTACCCCAATGTCGGCTTTCTTGAGGGCGGGCGCATCGTTAATCCCATCACCCGTCATGGCCACAACATTTCCCCTCCTCTTGAGGCCTTCAACAATGCGAGTCTTATGCTCGGGCGAAGTGCGAGAGTAAACAGTAACCTTCTGAACAATTGAGAGGAACTCTTCATCACTCAGCTTGTCTAGCTCAACGCCTGTCAGGGCCAAGTCGCCTTCCTTCAAGATTCCCAGTTCTTTGGCGACCCAAGTGGCAGTCAGCTTGTGGTCCCCCGTTATCATGACAACTCGGATGCCCGCCTTCTCGCAGAGTTTCACTGCCTCCGCTGCCTCTTCCCTTGGAGGGTCGATCATAGCCATTAGGCCAAGGAACGTCATTTCGCATTCAATTTTCTCATCTATCTCCTTAGGCAGCGCTTCCAACGGTTTGTATGCTAATGCGAGGACGCGAAAACCATCCGTGGCGAAGTCATCGTTGGTTCGCAGGGCCATCTGCCTTGATTCTTGGTCTAGGGCTATACTCGATGACGAATGCCCAATCTTGGCGCATTTTTCTAGGATAATCTCTGTGGCGCCTTTGCTCGCAACTAAGTAATGGCCTTGCTTGGTCTTGTGGACCGTTGTCATCAATTTTCTTTCGGACGTGAAAGGTATCTCGGCTACTCGTGGTGATTCATTCCGCGCCGCTTCCACATCGATTTCCGCCTTGGCGGCGGCCACGACCAAGGCTCCTTCTGTCGGATCACCGATTATCTTCCATGAACCGTTTTGTTTCGTTAGCTTTGCGTCGTTGCAGAGCGCTCCACATAAGCAAGCGAATCTGACTGGGTCATCGTCAGCCGGTGTTAGAGGCGGGTTGAAGTCGCCATGTGGCTCATAGCCCACGCCGGCGACCTCGAACAAGTTGCCTTGGGCGTAAACTTTCCTAACGGTCATTTCCCCTCTGGTTAGAGTCCCGGTTTTGTCAGAGCAAATGACCGTTGTTGAGCCGAGTGTCTCCGTGGATGGCAAGTGTCTGATTATGGAGTTTCTACGCGCCATCCGATAGACTCCTATCGATAAGGCTCCTGTGACAACAGCCGGCAGGGCTTCTGGGACGGCTGCGACGGCCAGGCTTACACCCCACAGAAACATTTCCGGAAGCGCGCGGCCGTGCAGTACGCCGAGCAATGAGACTAGCGCGACCGTAACGAGAAGGACCTTGATCATCCAGTTGCCGAGCTCATTCATTCGCTTCTCAAGCGGAGTCTGTTCTTGCTCATCGGTCTGAATTAGGCGAGCTATCTTTCCAAATTCAGTTCCCATACCCGTGGCGAAGACAGCCGCCTTCCCGCGGCCATAAGTTACGATTGTCCCAGAGAATGCTATGTTGTTCCTCTCATTCATAGGAACCTCGGCTTCGAGAACTTTTGGCGACTTGTCGACTGGGGCGGATTCACCGGTGAGCACTGCTTCATCAATTTGCAGATTCATCCCTTCTACTATTCTCGCATCTGCCGGAACCTTATCGCCCGGATCAAGAATGATGAGGTCCCCTGGAACAAGTTCGCGTGTAGGAAGAACCTTCGTCTGACCGCCCCGAAGCACCGTGGCCGCCGGCGCAGCCAATTTCTTGAGAAGCGCTAAGGATTTTTCCGCCCTGTACTCCTGGTAGAAACCGAGCCCAGCGGAGGCGAAAACAATTGCCAAGATTACTGCCGAGTCTAGGGCTTCTCCTATTGCGATCGAAATTATTGCTGCAACAATCAGGATGAGAACTAGGGTTTCCTTGAACTGAGAGAGAAGCAGCCTCCACGAAGATGCTTTCTTGGCTTCCTGAATCTCGTTAGGGCCATACGCGTCAAGTCGAGCTTTGGCTTCATCATCGGAAAGTCCCTGTTTCGGATCCGAGTTCAAAGTGGCTAGCGCAGTTGCTGGTTCCATCGCATGCCATTTCTGCTCATACGGGAGATCGGGGGCCGCGTGCAACTCGCATTCATTCGCCCAACGCAAGATTTCTGGCCTATTTGGGCTTTGACCGCCTCCAATGCTTGCACTCAAAAAGACGCGGGGGTTTGAACGTAGGCTGCCCCGTAAGTCGGCCGGGGTGATTTAGACAAATGTTCTAGGGATATTTCACAAGTTACGCTGCTTGAGATGAGGCATCGTACCCAGGATGTTGTCCCTGCTCGAACATCTTCATTGCTTCTTGGCGTTTTCGCTCCATTTCCTTGGGAGACATTTGAACGCGCATTGAGAGCGACCAAGCGTGCCCAAACGGGTCCGTTAGCTGGCCGTAGCGTTCGCCCCAGAACATGTCATCTAGCTGCATATCCACTTTAGCGCCAGCTTCCACTGCCCTTTTCCAAAGGGCGTCTACGTCCTTCGAATAGACGTGAAGAGTCACTGATGCGGCCCCAAGCTCGCGCGGGTCCTTGTGTATGGCGCCCGGGAAAATGTCGGATAACATGACAATTGAATCGCCGATTTGGATTCGCCCGTGAATCAATTTCCCGTCAGGGCCCTGCTGCCGATCCAACTCCTTCGCCCCGAAGGCCCTCTTGTACCACTCAATAGCTTCCGCAGCGCCATTGATCGTAAGATATGGGGTGACGGTGTGGAATTCCTTAGGGACAGGCTCAAATTTCTTCGGTTTCGCCTTTCGCGTTTCTCGCGCCGCTTTCTTTGGCATCGCTAACCCCCGATTATTTCCGATCCTTCTCATTCAGAAATATAAGCTGCTACCGAAGGCAACTGTCCCGGCTACACATATTATAACAGCGAAGATAATGTCGCCCAAGAGCTGTTTGCCCAATGCAGTGCCCCTCATGTGGTAAAGCCGTCCCCGACAATGCCAAGTTTTGTCCCAGTTGTGGCACTAAAATTGATGGTACGCAAACACCGACCATGGCATCTGTTGGCTCCGGGTCGGTTTTCACCGGCACGCAATACATAATCGAGCAGAAAATTGTAGCACTCCGCACCACGTTCGGCATCAAGGACAGGAACGGAAACCTACTCGCCTACGTGAAGAAGAAAATTGTGAGCTGGGGTCCCCAGTTCTACTTTGAGACGACTGACGGCGCGAGATTGGGTGAGATGCGGGGGAAGGTACTCACTATACGGCCCACATTCGAAATCTACGACCTCCAAGGCCTCGTTGCCGTTGTGAAGAAGAAGGTTCTCAAACTGTTGGGCTCAGAATGGTGGCTTGAAGACCCTTCAGGTAGGGAAATTGCGAGAGTCAAGGGGAGTATAACTGCACATAACTTCTCGATTCAATCACCGTCAGGCACTGAGATCGCTCTAATCCATAAGAAATGGGTTAGCGTTCGAGATTCCTATGGCATCGAGATTCTAAGCCAAGAGCTCAACCCATACGCGATCGTAGCCTACACGATTGCGATGGACCATACCCAATTCAAGGCGGGGCAGGGTTTCAATGTTGGCCTAGGCGGGATGACGGATGACTTTACGCCTCAAATGTAAAGTCCGAACTTTCTATTTCTTCCCAGTCCAGTCGTAGAACCCTCGCCCACTCTTCCTTCCCAGCAGGTTCGCGCGGACCATTTGCTTCAGCAGGTTGCTGGGACGGAACTTCGGATCGCCCGTTTCGTTAACCATAACATCGGTGATGAAGAGCGTTGTGTCAATTCCCACATAGTCAAGTAATCTTAGCGGCCCCATTGGCCAATTCAACCCCAGCATACAGGCCTTGTCAATATCCTCAGGGTCGGCCACACCCTCGGCCACTAGGAAGACGGCCTCGTTGAGGGCGGGGACCAGAATTCGGTTTACGATGAAGCCCGGCGTATCCTTCTTGACTACAACCGGTTCCTTGCCGAGCTTCAACGAAACCTGC
>JAHFFU010000052.1 GCA_023247835.1 Candidatus Bathyarchaeota archaeon | reverse complement strand
GGTGTTTCTCTAATGTTTCTATGGGTGTTGGTGGTAGGTTCATCATTTTGTAGTCTGGGTGGAAGCGTAGGAAGTGAATCGGTGTATCAGGGCCCAAGTTATCGTACACCCATGAAGAAAGCTTCTTAGCAGCTCCCAGGTCGTCGCCTACCTCTGGGACGATTAGGTCCGTGAGTTCAATGTGCACCTTCGTCTTATCACGCGTCTCAAGCAGCGTCTGAAATATCGGCTCCGCGTTTGCGATGCTAATATACTTGCGTACGAAGGCAGTTTCGCCGCTCTCTTCGAAGTCCCGCATCATAGCAACAGTGTCGGGCGTGTCATATCCGTTCGAGCGTCCTTCTCTTCCTGCATCGGCGTCTTCTTCGATGAGACCACAATTTCCCGGATGAGTTGGTGAATTCTTTGGACGCGTATTTCCAAGGATTTGGCCTCATCCTCTACAGTCTCTGTTACCAGGTCCCGCAAGAACTTCTCCAGGAATTTCAGGATGCGACCACCGAGTCCCTGCCGCTGATAAGAGCCACCCACAATCAGAAACCAGGGCCTCTGACGAACTTGTTTTATGCGCGCCATTAGTTAGGACATGTCTGTTCAATGAGTTAACTGAAGAGGTTGGCAAGAGACGACCTCGATTGGGTTTGAGAAGATAACAAACGGGCCTGAGGCGGTAGACCTGCTCGCGCAGTTGGTCAAGATCCCGAGCGTGAATCCGCATCTTAACAATGAAGAAATTGATGAGAATCCAATAACGGAATTTCTCTTTGAGGAACTCACGAAGTATGGCTTTGACGTGAAGCTTCAGGAAGTCCGCAGTGCCGGAAACTACTACAAATTCCTCCCTGAACGGCCTGAAGTAAAGAGAAATAATGTCATAGCACGCTTCGGAACCTCAAGCAGAAAGAAACTGGTTCTGAATGGGCATGTGGACACCGTTAGCGGTGTAAACATGAAAGACCCATTCAAAACTGTGGTGGAAGGAGGAGCTCTTCGTGGAAGGGGCTCCAGCGATATGAAGAGCGGCGTTGCAGCAATGATTACTGCGGCAAGGGCGGTAATGGGATCGGAAGCTGATATCGACGGCACCGTGATTCTAACTTTAGTTGTTGACGAAGAAGCGTGGGGAATGGGGACCTCAACGTTCGTGAACAGTGAGAAGGTTGATTATGCGATAGTTTGTGAACCAACCGACCTCAAGATCAGCCTCAGCCAAGCAGGATATCTTGACTTTAACCTGACGAGTCGAGGCGAGTCAAGGCACGGATCCACGATAATCCTGGGTACGCCTTCAAGCGCGGTTCTCAATGCAGTCCAACTGTGCACCAAGATCGCAGAACTCCCCGTGCTCAGAGAGGTGTTCTCATGCGAAGGAGTGAGAATGCCAAACACAATGAACCTCTCCCCAATTCCAGTTCCCATATATCCGTCGTTTGCGTGGATGAGCCACGAGCTCTATGGAATGAATGTCTTGCTCGGCATAGCACCCAGAAAATCGACGAAAGAGAGTGAATACGTGCTCGATGTGATTTTGGGCGAAGTCATGCGACTTGTCGCTGAGAGCAATTCAAACGGAGAGAAAAATAGCGTAGAGGTCAACCAGAAGATGCATGGGTTCACTCAAGAAAGGAACGAGTTCGTGAGGGCCATCGAAGAGGCCGTACGGGGTGTCATTGGAAAGCCGACCCACGAACACACGCTGAGTTTCTGCGACGGCACATTCTTGCATGACGCAGGCACGTCGACCGTGCTGTTCGGGCCGGGAAGAATGGAGTTAGGCCATAGCTCAAATGAATATGTGCCGACAGGGCAGGTTAAGCAGGCTACGGCGACATATGCTGATGCCATTCTCAAAATCCTGTCCTAGAATATACCTGTAATCGCCCGAAAGAATGAACCCGTAAGAGTCGGAAAGCCTTCGCTAGTTTTCCCGGGGTCCGCTGTCGAGTGCGCAAAGAGCTAAATAGTTTATGAGAGCACCAACCTCCATGGCCGATAAAAGTAGGCTGTTCGTACGTGAAGCTTCAGGCCTCGTCCGAGCTGTCGGCACGTTCAATGCAACCTTCTTCAACCTTGCAAGCCTTTCAGGGAACGTTGTCCTTTGGGCCCCCCTATTCCTGTCACTCTTTTCTGGCGCTGTGATACTTGGAGTCGCTCCTCTGGCATGGGGGCACTTGATTGCCGGGGTTTCCCTCTTCATCATGGCCTTCATCTTCGTCATCCTTGTCATGGTAATGCCCCGAAGCGGTGGGGATTACGTCTTTACTTCGAGAATCGTTCACCCGCTTCTAGGTTGGCTCGAATCGTGGATGCTCGTGTGGACCAACCTCGCGATAATTGCCTTTGAGCTTACCAGCATAAACCTCAGCACCCAAGCGTTTCTCGGCGCCATGGGGGCAGTGAACCCGAGTTCAGGTTGGTCAGCTGCTAGCGCCTGGATATCCGTTTCTTCGAATCAATTGATCTACGGTTCGATAATTACAATCCTAATCGCACTAATTAGTATCATGTCACCCAAGAAGTTCTATACTGTGATCTCTGCGTTCTGTATAGTTGCCGTGGTAGCCGCGGTTACAATGGCGGCGGGAACGTTCACGATCGATCCGAATGTCTTCGCAAGCAATCTGCAGACCTACGCGGGGACAAAAGTGCAAGATATTATAAACGCCGCCAACAGCGCTGGAATTACGTACGGCGCTACAACTTTTCCGCTATTCGCTTCAATGTTTGCCTTTGGCCTCTTCAACCTAATAGGATTCCAGTACTCCGGTTACATTGCTGGAGAGTTAAAGGGCAAACTAAAACGAACCGCAGCAGTCTCCATGATAGGCAGTGTCGTCATCTACCTGGTCTTCATCTGGATCCTATTGAACGGGTCGATGGTGTCCAAATTCGGCTATGAGTTAACGAATTCATGGGGATACCTTTACTGGTTCAACCCATCGGCCGCTCCCCTTGGGGGCATACCGCCTACGAATGCCGTTTACGGAATCATCGGGCGCCCTGACCTCTGGCCCGTCTGGCTCTTCGTGACCGTTGGCGGCTGCCTGCTAATGTTCGCCCTTTGCCCCGCCTACTTAGTAGTCATGTCGAGGTTCCTCTTCGCTTGGTCTATGGATAGGGTGGCTCCTGCGTGGTTTTCAAAGTTAAACGAAAGAACAGCAACCCCCGTGAGAGCTTACCTATTGCTAGCCTTTGGAGGCTGGGTATTCTTCGTCGCCTCCGTCTACGGGCTTAGCTTGCTCTCCCTCGCTTGGTATAGTGTCCTGCTGAGCGCCCTCACTTGGATAATGCCGGGAATCAACAGCCTCCTGCTGCCCTTCAGAAGGAAAGACCTCTACGAATCCTCACCATGGAAGAGATTCGCAGGCGTACCAATTCCTGCGATTCTCGGCGTGGTCTGGCTCATCATAATAATACCAGTGTACAGCATAGCTTACTTCAGCCCCATAATCACCTCGATTGCTTCTACCCCAGCAACGCAATTGTGGACATACTCGGCAAGCTCAGGAATAAGCCTCACAGTGTTTCTGACCGTCTTGGGCATCGCCATATTCCTAGTTTCAAGATGGTACAACAAGAGACGCGGAATAAATGTAGAATTGATCTTCAAGAGAGTACCACCCGAGTAATGGAGAAGAGAACGAACTGGCCGGCTTCACGAGATTATTCTTTACGTGTGACATTCACGGTTCCGAACGCTTCTTCATGAAATTCGTTAACTCAGGAACGTATGATACCTACAAAGCCAACATAATGATCCTAAGCGGCGACCTCACCGGCAAAGCCATAGTTCCAATAATACGGAACGCCGATGGTTCATACATCGCTTACGGCGCGCAAGTACTGGGACAGGACTTGACTGCCCGATCTCAGAAAGAACTCAAAGAGCTTGAATCAAGGGTTAGAAACGCGGGTTGCTATGTGTACGCAACAGATCCGCAAAGCCTTCAAGAGCTCGAAGGGAACGCTTCGAAGCGGAGGGCGCTCTTCAATCAACTCATGCTTGAAACCCTACAGAGATGGATTTCCATAGCTGAAGAACGCTTACGACCTACGGGAAAAAAGCTGTACATCATGCCTGGCAATGACGACATACCCGAGGCCGGCAGCATCATTAAGAAATCCGATTTTGCCACAAACCCTGAGAGCCAAGTCGTAGAGTTAGACCAGTTTCACAAGATGATTAGCATAGGATATAGCAATCCCACCCCTTGGAAAACCCCCAGGGAATGCTCGGAGGAACAACTTTGGGAAATGATAAGTAAGGCCGCCTCGCAGCTTGACAGTTACGAAAATACTGTCTTCAACCTGCACTGTCCACCCTATGACAGCGGCCTAGATACTGCTCCAAAACTCGACGAGAACCTCCGCCCGGAGGTAACTATGGGCGACTTAGTGAGGGTCCCGGTTGGAAGTACGTCCGTAAGGACAGCGATTGAGAAATATCAGCCTCTTTGCAGCCTGCATGGCCACGTTCATGAATCCCCTGGAATGGTCCAAATCGGCAGAACCGTCTGCGTGAACCCAGGCAGCGAATATCAGAGCGGAATTCTCAGGGGATACATCGTAGACCTAGAACGCGGCAAAATTCGGCAGTGCCTCCGCGTCGAAACATAGGGCTTTCACTCAAATTCGCAGAAACTCTTAAGATTCCCGCAAAGTCTAGGTTCCCCCCGCGAGATATTTCTTGACTAAGACTGTCGCAGCCGCCCAAATGAAGTGCAAGCTAGGAGACACACGAGCAAACCTACGTCAGATGGAGAGCCTGGCGCAACGACTCCGACGTAGGGAAGTGGACATCGTATGTTTTCCTGAACTTGGAACCACGGGTTATACGTTGCATGAGAAATGGGTGGATTTGGCTGAACCTGCCCCAGGTCCGTCCACCGAGACATTGGGAAGGATCGCGCGCGAGTTCGGCTTCTACTTGATTACAGGGATGCCTGAACGCGACACACAGTCGAATCGAATTTTCAATTCAGCAGTTCTCATGACTCCGGAAGGAGACTTGGCTGGAGTTTACAGGAAAGTCCACCTGTGGAACGAGGAGAGAAGGTATTTCACACCCGGAGATCGATTTCCGGTTTTCGAGACCAAGATTGGGAGGATTGGAGTCGGAATCTGTTACGACCTCGAATTCCCGGAGAGCGCCCGTATTATGGCCATGGGCGGGGCACAGATAGTATTCTTTCCTGCAGCTGACATGAGACCGTTTGAAAGGCATGTTGACATATATGTCCGAAGCCGGGCAGCTGAAAATGGAGTATTTGTTGCTTTCTCAAACAGGATAGGGCGCGAAGAGGGGACTGTCTTCTTCGGCCGTAGCCAGGTAGTATCCCCAGCATGCCATGTCTTGGCTCGAGCTAATCAATCACAACCATTTGCTGTAGCTCGCATCGAGCCTTCTGAAATTCTCAAGGAAAGGGAGAGATTGCCATACTTAGAGCAGAGAGTACCTGCAGCCTACAGTGCCCTCAGCTCTTAACACGACGATCCGCCCAGTCAGTAACTTTTCATCGTGCTCAGCCTTAACAGGCAGATTGTTTTCTGATTACGAAACGCCACGGTCTGAACTCCGGTGAACCATCATGAGAGTTAGAATTAGGAAAACGGCCTGCGTGGGATCTGGGCTTATCGGCCAAAGTTGGGCGGCATTATTTGCGTCGAGAGGATATCCCGTAATCATCCAGGATTTGGATGAAAAGGCTGTTTCAAAGGGGCTGGGAGGTTTCAACGTGATACTCACCATACTCAGAGAGAACGGAATGATTCGGAGTCTGGAGGTAGCTCGCGCCCGAAAACTAGTTCAGACGACAACAAGCCTCTCCGAAGCCGTCGAAAACGCCGATTACATACAGGAGTCGGTCTTCGAAGACTATGAGTTGAAACGAAGGGTTTTCCAAGAAATGGACAGATTCGCGCCCGAGCATGCCATTCTTGCAAGCAGCTCATCGGGACTCTTGATGTCAAAGATCCAGAACGCCGTGAGAAGACCGGAACGGTGTATAATTGCCCACCCATTCAATCCAGCGTATCTCATTCCCCTCGTCGAGCTCGTTCCCGGCCGTAGGACATCTAACGAAACAACCGAACTGACTTGCCAATTCATGAAGAAGCTTGGAAAGGAAACGGTCGAAGTGAGAAAAGGTCAACCGGGATACTTGGCAAACCGTCTGACGGCAGCCGTGTGGCGCGAGGCCATTGCCCTCCTGCTGCGAGGAGTAGCTTCAGCTGAAGACATTGACCGTGCGTGCAGGTTCGGACCTGGCATGCGGTGGGCCGTTCAAGGTCCTTTCTTAACGTACCACCTGGGTGGAGGACCTGGGGGAATAAGTTACTTCCTTGACCAGCTTACGCCGTCATTCGAATCGAGATGGAAAAGTTTGGCCGCATGGAAGAGACTTCCTTCAGGCGCTCAACGAAGAATAATTCGAGGCGTTAGACAAATGAAATCTCTTAAGAACGCCTCATTCGACCAACTTACTAAGGACCGAGACCGACAGCTTGTTGAACTAATCAAAGCTCAAGAACGGATTCCGAAGAGAATGAAATCTAGGCTTTCGCGGCGTCGATATGTTTGACCGTAGGAAGTGAATCGGTGTATCAGGGCCCAGGGTATCATACACCCAGGAAGAAAACCTCTTAGCAGCCTTCGGAGCGTCTGTATCGTTGTACTCTTCCTTGTTGTCACCTTACAAGTAACCCCGAAAAAATCAGTTAGAGTTGAAAGAGTGGTTGACCGTAGGGAACGAAAGCGCGTAACGAGGGTTTTCCAGAAGTAGGGCTAAATATCCGGCGTAACGGACTTATCTGGCGTGAATGGCGTTGCCAGAAGGCCGCGTAGGGACGAAGGGTGAACTACCCCCGCCGAGGCAACTCCGCGAGCAAGCGGGGCTTGAACCGTCCTCTCGGGTTAGTTATGGGGTGGAAG